>NZ_JBFTJD010000004.1:0-224940 GCF_056395245.1 Arthrobacter sp. 10L430
CCATCCAACGCCAGATCCAGGCTCTCTGCACGGAGCTACTGACCCTGACCACCGCGAAACAAGGCCCAAAAAAGCAGCCCGCCATCCGGGCAAAATCAAATGAGTCCACGAATCAACCCAGGCGGGCATCTTGACATGATTCCTCGGGGCGTTCTTTCAATATCCGGTGAGAGACTGCTGGCCGGCGCAGCCTCCGTGAAGCTGCCGTGCTCGCGCCCGCATAGCCTGTGCCTGGCGCACCGCCCAGTAAGGAATGACATGAAGCAGCCTCCAACCTCGGTGACTCCCCTGCACCTGCCCGGACGCTCCTGGTGGCTGCTTGCGGGATCTGCGTTCCTGTACGCCGCAGCGATCACGCTGGGCAGCGTGGCGAAACTATACGGCTCGCCCGGCCCGGACCTCCTCTGGGACGAAGGCATGGCGAGAGATCGGACCACCGCACGGACCGGCCTATCGCTGGCCCTGAACACCCTGTTCTCGCCGGCGGGCAACATCACCATCCTGCTGCTCGGCTGCGCCGTTTTGGCGTTTGTCTTCCGCAGGCCGCTGGCCGCGCTGGCCTTCGGGTCCCTCACCAGCGTCGGCTGGCTGTCCTCGGAAATCGGGAAGCTCACGGTCTCGCGGCTCAGGCCGCCCTCCGGGGCCACCCATGCGCTGCTCCTCGAGTCCGGCCACACCAGCTTTCCCAGCGGGCACACAGCGTTTGCAGCGTCCCTGGGCTGGGCCGTCCTCCTGGTGCTCGCGCGGACCCGGGCACAGCGCGTATTTGCCGCCATCGGCGGGACGGTCCTGACCGCCGTCGTCGGGCTCTCCCGCCTTTACCTGGGCGTGCACTATCCCAGCGACGTGATCGGCTCCTTGCTGATCGGCACAGCGGGCATTCTGCTCTGGCTGCCCCTCTGGAACAACGTCATCGAACCCCAGCTCCGCGGCAACGCCCTGATCCGGAAACTGACGGCTCCCGGGCCTCTGGAGCACCGGCTGACCGTCCCCACGAGGCGCTGACCCGGAGGTTTCATGGAGCACCCAACGCTCAATCACCCGTCACCCGGCCGCCAAGCAGCCTCCTGCCATACCGCCGGGAACAGACCGCCTATGAAAAATCGGGGTTTTAGGTGCGCCACCGGCGGCAAACAAGCTGGTGGCTGGGGTGTCCGCGTAACCAAGTAGTGGGCGAGGCCGAAATTCGAGTATTCATTGAGGGTGCGCTCATGTTGTATGTCCCATATGGTAGGTAGATCTCAAGTCCTCTAGTTACTAGGGGCAAAATCGCGGCAAGGCTGGCTGGAGCCTTTGCGTGGATCGAGTGCCGATTCCGCGCCTTCTCCCTCTTAGACGTACATCTGCACGCTCAGGTGCAGTCACAATAAAAGCAAAAGCATGAACGTTCCGAACCTACGACGTTCGGATACTTGCCTCCTTTACTACGCCGCTTTCACCGAAAAAACCGAAGGTGGCGGGGGTGCTGTTCAACCCATTGGCTTAGGTCAGCATTGACCACTCCACTGCTCTTGATCAGATATCCCGTCGGGCACGCGATTGTGCTCACTCGAAACCATTGCTCTTCAAAACAACAGGCATCAAGTTGTTGCCCGACGTTTGATGGGGGCATGGGAAAACTATCCAAGTGCGGTGTTGAAGTGCACCGTAATAGAGCGCGATAAATTGAGCGCCGTGATCAGGCTTGGATTAACAAAGGCAGACAGCACCTACAGGGTGAAGTGCGCCCAGATGACGCACGCCGCAATGATGCACCCTTCTGCTCTGCGCCTCCTTTTGTATAACCACTCCCTAGGAAAAATTCCCATGAATACAGCATCTCGCGTTATCAGCACCACCGTTCTAGCCGCAGGCTTGACCTTCGGCGGCGCGGCACTCACTGCCGGAGCCGCTTCTGCGGACACAGGGTCGAAGACGACCCAGAGCTATTCGTCCACGCAACACAGCGGGTACGACAGGGACGGCTACGACCGGCAGGGTTACGACCGCCAGGGTTACGACCGCCACGGTTACGACCGCCACGGCTGCGACCGCCGGGGTTACGACCGTCATGGCTATGACCGCCACGGCTACGACCGGCATGGCTATGACCGCCACGGCTACGACCGGCATGGCTATGACCGCCACGGCTACGACCACCGGGGCTACGACTGCCACGGCAAGGACCGGCACGGTCACGGCCATGGCTGGGGCGACGACCACAACAAGGGCAAGGGCCACGATCACAGCAAGCCGGTCCATCCCCGCCGTCCCTAGTCCCTCGTAGCGAATTGGGCATGGCACGGCAGGTTTTAGACCGGCAGGCCTGTTCGCACCACCGTTCCCGCCGAATCAAATAAAGAGAAGCGGGCGCCGCCGAGATCAACTGCTCCCCGAAAGTTGGACTAAGAATTTAGTTCTGACTTTCGGGGAGCAGTTTTATCTAAGAGGGCAGTTCGTCAGGTCGAGTCGACTGGTTTCGTGGCCGTCAGCGCCAGAATTCAGTGAGCTGCCCGGCAAGGGCTCTGCCTTGGGTGTAACCAGCCCGCGCAGCGGGCGGACGCAGCGACAGATCCATCGCATTGGCGAACATGTGCGCGCACTTCGTCGACCTGTGTTGCGAGCGCCCCCGCAGTGCCGACATTCTGGGGGTTGGACCCCAGCTTTTTCCAAGCATGGAATGTAAAAGTTGAGTGTCCGGCAGCCAGAAAATCCTCACACATTTTCGCTGCAGGACTGTCGGGTCCGGCCGCATTCCCCCCAGAACTGCCGGACCCGGCGCACCAATGAGGCCGGGCCGTCCGGCAACTCCCGTGATTCTCCCGGGAGGCACGACGGCGGCCACTACTCCCAGCCGCCTCTCACCGTTTTCCGCACGGCGGGCTGTCGCGGGCACCTTCTTGATGAACGTCTGCGTGGGCGCCTCGTCTTGATCAGATCTTGATCAAGTGCTGATCCGTTTTTGACCCGAAGCAGCCCTTTTCCTGAGCAGCCCCGGGCATCGTTGGTCCTGTTCCACCCAACGGTCTCGAAGGAAACGGAAAACGTCCCCATGGGCAATGCATCCAGCTCAGCCACCGCCACCGGCACCACCAAGCCGGTCACGGGCCGGTTTGCTGCGGTGCGCCGAGCGGCAAACATCGTCCTCGGCACGGCAGCCACGCTGCTGTTCGTGGGCGCGTGCATCGCGGCCCCGCTGCTTCATCTCGGGTTTTCCCCCGTGCTGACCGGGAGCATGCGGCCCGCCTTCGCCCCGGGTGACCTGCTCATCACCGCCCCGGCGGCCGTGAGCAGCCTGCGGCCGGGACAGATCGCGGTCTTCACGCCGCCTGGTGAAAGCACTCCCTTCGCACACCGCATCACCGCCGTCGTCGGAAATCCTGACCATCCGGTGATCACCACCAAGGGTGACGCGAACCCTGCTCCCGACCACTGGCGGGCCACGCTGCACCAAGACCAGGTGCCGGTGGTGGTCACCACAGTCCCTTATGCCGGCAACTTACTTCTCTGGACGCAGAATCCGGCCCAGCGGGCCATCTTCACCGCCCTGTTCGGGCTGGCCGTCACCGGGGCCAGCGTCCGCTGGATCCTCCGGGCACCACCAGCAATGACCAGCCCGTCCCCCACTGCTTAAACCTTTTCCCCACCCCTCCAAGTAAGGATCTGTCATGTCTGAAACCCCAGCCCGCTCCGTCCGCCGCCCCAACCCGCGCCTGCTCGCTGCCTTCGCAGTGGGCGCCGCGGGCCTGGCCATCACCGGCGGCGGCGTGTTCGCCGCACTGAACGCGACTGCTTCCAACACCACTGCCCAGAACGCCACCAGCGGCATCCTCAGTCTGACCATGGCCAACAACGGAACCGGCTTCAGCCAGGCGGTTTCCAACCTCGCCCCCGGCGACGTGGTGAACCGGTACGTCAACCTGACCCAGGGAGCGGACCTGGACGGCAAGGACCTGACCCTCGCCGTCGCCGACGCGACGCCGACGCTCCTCACCACCAGCGCCACCAAGGGACTGCGCGTTACGGTCACCCAGTGCTCTGGCGCCTGGACGCCCGGAACCGGAGCCGGCTCCTGCAGCGGCACCGCCACCCCGCTGCTCACCAACACGACACTGAGCGCACTCAGCACGGCGCCGGTATCGATCAAGGCAGGCGCCAACGCGGTGAACAGCACCGTGAACCTGCAGATTTCCCTGAGCCTGCCGGACCAAGCTGAGACCACGGTCAACGGGGCAGCGCCAGTCGGTACTGTCCAGGGCCTGTCTTCGTCCCTGACCTGGACCTTCGGCGAAACCCAGCGCACCGCCACCACCACCGGAAGCTGAGTGCAGTGAGCGTGCACGCTCCAAGCGGCAGAGCGGGGGCCGCTGCGGCGGCCACCGCCCTGCTGCTGTGCACCTCACTTGCACCGGCAGAGGCGGCGGGCGCCGCACACGCGGCGTCGCCCGCCAGGACCGTCAGCAGCGCCCACTGGGGAGCGGTGGCTACAAGCAGTGTGGCGGCTCCCTTCGGCACCGGCCAGCTGGTGCTGACATTCTCTAACACCGGCAACAACGGAAACCCGGTTTACCCGGCCAAGTACTTCACGGTCGCGAACACGGGCACCCTGAGCATCGCGGGTGCGAGTTACTCGGCAACGGCACCTACCGGTTTCACCTTCCGGATTGAAGCCTGCTCCGGCGGATGGAACGAGGCAGCCGACACCTGCGCGGCAGGCCGCACCACCGTTCTGGACACACCAGCGGCGAATCTACTTTCCTCCACGGTCCCCGCGGCCGCCGGATCCAGCATCCGGTTACGTGCCAGCGTTACAGCCTTTACGAAACACCAGCCCGACCCGACGCTGACCGTGGACGTAGGCGTTCCCAGGGCCCAGGTCCGCGCAGCCACCGTCACCGGAAGCTGATCCCATGCCGGCCGGACTTCGCACACTCCAAGGAACCCGACGCACCATTCTCATCGAACGGAAAGACCATGGCACTCCAAGGCAATGAAGCCGTGTTCTCCGCCGCCCGGCTGCGTCGGCTCGCTGAGGACGTCGAGAGCGATGCCGTCGCCATCAGCTACGCCGCCACGTTCCTGCGGATGCTGCCGGGAAGGGTCGGGCGCGTCCTCTCCGCCGTCCGAGACGAGGACATCCCCGCGGCCCTTGACGCTGCGCTCAGCCTCAAAGTCCGGGCCCACATGGTGGGCGGGCTGGCGATGGAACGGGACTGCCGCGCCCTGGAGGAGTGCCTCCGCCACGGAGATTACGATGCCGCAGCCAGGTCCGCCGGCGAAGTGGCAAAGGACTGCCTGCCGCTGACCCGGGCCCTGGAGCAATTCCTTCAAGGCTGGCAGGACCTGGAGGACTCAAAGAGTAAACAGCCGTGATTCGGGCTGCGCGCTTCGAGCCCTTCACGAGAAGACCGCATTTCTACCGGTGGATCTGTCCTTACCCTGTGCTGGGCCGGAAGACGACCGGGCCGGCTGACGACGTCGCGAGGTAGATTTCCGCTGCGCTCCCGGCTGCGGCCACCCGCAGGGCTGATACCTTGAATTGCCCGTCAGCCGAGCTTCCCGCAACTGCGGCACTGACGGGCGCGCCCGGCTGGTCTGGCCGGACATTCACGGTCAGCGACAAGGTGTCCGCCAATGGGGTCAGCGACGCTGTCGCGGCAGTCACCACCGGAGTGACAGCGGACTGGATGGCGGCTGACGCGGTGGGCAACAATGCCCCGGGGCCTAAGAGTGCGCCATCGAGCGCACCCGCCACAATCTTTCCTGTTCCAGAGAGCAGGGCTCCGGTGATGGGACTGAGCAGTCCCTGCAGGCCGGAGAGTTCGGCACCCAACACCGACGCGGTAACCGACGGCGACGGCGGCGTCGTCGACCGGAAGGCTCCGACGGTGGTGGCGTAGCGGACGGCTACTTCAGCCACATCGATTTTTCCGACGACAATACCGAGGAGAAGAACCTCCGTCCGCAGGATCACCTTCGTGTCCACGGTGACGGCGGTGGCGGCGAGCGCCTTGTCGACCTCGGCGGTGACGGCCTTGCGCCAGGTATCCAGCAAGGCCGCCGTCCGTTGCGTGAGACTTTGAACCGTCCCGGCGTCGAGGATAACGCGGGTGTTCGGTGGCAGGTTGTTGAGGCCCGCTGGCCCGGAGGTGAGCTTGGCCAGATCGAACAGGATCCGGGAGTTGACAAGGTCCACCGTGACCACGCCGTCCGTCAGCGGTGTGGTGAGCAGCGGCTTCACCGCGGAAAGGTCTGGGGTGCCGAGGGTGATCTTGGTAGTGATTGGCCCCACAAGCAGGCCTGTGGTCGCTTTCGAGACCAGATCGGTGACGCCGCCGGTGACCGCTGTGGTGAGCGAACCCGTCGGCGTGGCGATAGCGGCCAGGTTCCCAGCGATGCCGTCCACTGTGGCACCCACCCCGGATGTCATGGTCCGCACCGAGTCCGCGGACATGTTCAGCCGCAGCCCCGCAATCCCGTAGCTTCGGGCCACAACAGGACTTGCGCTCTGCGTCGGCCAGCCGTTACGGAGCGTGCAGGCATCCACCGCGGAGGAGCTGGCCACAGCTCCTACGTCCAGGGTCATCGCCGCACTCGACGACGGGACAAAGGACGCGAGGTTGATGCTGGCTGCTGTAGGCGAGGTGGTGGACCCGTTGGCCGTCCCCGTCCCATCGATGGCGCCGGACTGGTCACTGACCAGGCCGGCGGCTCCGGCCGCCCGGCCGCTGGCGGTTGCCCGCGCCCACTGGGTGTAAGCCCCGGCGGTTCCAGCCGGTTGGTTCAGACCCAACGCCGCCGAGAGCAGCGGAGAGCCGAGGGCTCCTGCCTCCACAGCCGCCGTGTAGGTTACCGGGTCCACCTGCGTGGCGGTTGCCGGTTCCACTGCCACGCTGCCGCGGGTATTGCGGACGGTCAGACCCTGGACGGCAGCCAGGGTGTCCAGGTCCTGCCCGCCCACGGAGCCGGACACCTGCCGCGCCGCGGACTCCGTCTGGAACAGGGTGGAGGTGCTGCAGTCGCCGGCCACCATCACTCCGGCGGACGCGCTGACGTATTCATCGTCGGTCCACGCGGCGAGCGTGCCCGCGGTTGAGCTGAGCAGGGCAATTGACGCCGCGGTGAGCGCTGCCACCGGCGCCAGTATCCGGAGCCGCGGGCCAAAGCGTTTCACGTCAGCCTCCGACGGCGGCCCACGAGTATGCCTGCGCCGGCGGCAACCAGCGCGAGGCCGCCCGCGACGTAACCGAGGAGATCGGCACCGGTGTAGGCGAGCGGCTGACCCGCAGGCTCGTCCCCGCCGCCGGCCACCACCCCGATGCCGAAGTTCAGGGTACCGGTCTCCGGGCCGGCGGAAGGCGGGCGTTCCAGGGTGAACAGCACCCAGGGCGCGTCGCGGGCGGTGAAATCGCCGAGGGGATAGCTCAACGTGCCGGCCGCCGAAAAGTTCTCGGCCGCCAGGATCCGGCGTTCGGCAGCGGGACAGCTCAGGGCAGCGTTCCTGCCGCTGGTTCCCAGCCATTGGACGTGACACGAGTGTGCCGTGATCCGGTAGGCATCGGGTCCAGCCGCCAGGGAGCCGGCAGCCTGCACTTGGAGAGTGGCGGAGGCGCTCTTTGGACCGTCCAGCAGCACGCCCACCTGCCAGCTGAATGATTCGCCGGCAGAAAGGGGCGGAATGTCCAGCGGGTAGACCGACGACGTAAGCCGCAGCATGCCCTCCCCGCCCGTCTCGGGCACGGGCACCACGGGGTCGGCGGCAGCCGTGCCCGCCCCTGCCTGAAGCAGGATCTGGAGCAGGAGCAGGACCGCGGCGGCAAGCACGGCACTCCGACGGCGTTCCCGTCCCATCACCCTCACCCCTCCCGTGGCGCCGCTTGACTCTCAAGGGGCGGATCGACGTCGTACTCGGCGGCCTCCTGTCGCGGCCAAAAAACCCAGCCCACCAGCGCGGCCAGCAGCACAGTGCTGGCCCCGATGGCCCAGGGTGAGCGCAGTCCCATGACCCAGGAACCGACCGACGGAAGGGAAAAGAGCACCCTCCGTGCTGACTGGACCCGGTATTCCACCGGGTCCTCGGAGCTGTTGGCGTCGCCCTTCAAAATCAGGACCGCGCCCTCTTTCGACGCCGGGTCCAGCGTCACCGACACGACGCGGTGCGTGACCGGCATGGCGCCTGCCGTCCGCTGCACGGTTGCGACGTCCCCGGGCGTTAAGGACGACGCCGGGACCTCCTGCACCGCTGCCATCGCACCAACGGGATACACAGGTTCCATCGAACCGGTACGGAAAACCACGAAGGTGACGCTGAAGATCGCCGCGGCAGCGATGCTGGCGATGCAACCGGCACCCAGCACCGCCAGCAGCGTCAGTCCCCAGGAGGACGCCCTGCCGAAGAATCGGTTCACCGGAACGCGCTAGGACCCGTTGATGCTGGTGAAGCGCCAGAGTGGAACCACGTTCTTACCCTGCAGCGTGACGTCGACGGTGGTGGCCGGCAGGGTCATGGCGAAGCAGATGTTCACCGGGGCACCGGCTGCGCCGGATGCGCCGGCGGCGAGCGAGAATTCGTTCAGACCGAGGGTATCCAGCTCGGACCCTGCCGGGACCAGAACCGTTCCCGCGGTTTTGTCTCCCAAAGCACTGCAGTCCGCGGCGTCCAGACCGACCCACGCCTGGTAGCGCATGGCGGCGTAGAGTGCCGTGCTGTTGGCGTTGCCGACGGCAGGATTCGTGGCCTGCCTTGCCTCGGTCAGCGACACGTCAAGACCTTCCGACCCGGCCTTGGCACGGAGTTGGAAGGGTGCGTAGACCGTTTCCCCCGGCAGCAGGTCAGCTGCCTCCATGGTGAAATCCAGCCGGCCGCCGTTCGCGTTCGGCTGGTCAGTCCAGGAGCCGTCAGCGAATGGAGCGACCGTATTCTGTTCCATGGCGTAGGTTTTGGTGCCCGGGTTGTTCGCGGGGCCGGCGCCGCCGAACACCCATTCGTTGTCGGTCCACGCGGCGAGCGTGAAGGCAGCCCCGACGCCGAGGACCAGGCCTGCCGCCAAAACGGCGCGGACCTTCCCGGGACGAGAAACGGATTTTGTGGCAGTGGTATTGCGAGCAGACATTTATCCCCCAGGACAGTCCGCTGCCCGGGCGCCAAGCGCGGTGCGTGGGGCACCGCGCTCAGGCAGGCGCGCCCACGCAGGGCAGCGGATAGACGACGTTGAATTTCCAGTGCAGAAACTGTAATTAGCCTATTACTTCCTATTTGCGACTTGAGGCGCTTTTGATCAACGTAGGCCAAGGATTTGCGCAGGAATGATGGGAACAACAAACGGGACCCGTTATTCAGGACCGAATCGGCCGGAGCAGTAGCGTTCCGCTCTGCGGCCGTCACATCCTTGACCTTGGACGCCGGCACGGCTCATGCTGGGTTTCTGTTTTGCCGAGACACGACCGGAAGGCCGACGATGTCACACAAGTACCCAGCCGCCCCCACGCGGCGTTTCCGGTTGGTCCTTGCCGCGGCCGCCGCCGCAGCCCTTCTGACGGTGGCAGCCCTGCCGGCCCAGGCAGCCGCAGCTCCCGGCGCCGGCAACGACGTGTCGTGGCCCCAGTGCGGCAAAGCCTTGCCGAAAGCTCAGACCTTCGGCATCGTCGGCGTGAACAATGGCCTGGCCAACACCACGAACCCGTGTCTCAGTACGCAGCTTTCATGGGCGGGCACATCGACAGGCGGTGCAGGCCAGCCGTTGGTGGCCCTGTACGCCAACACGGCAAACCCGGGTGCAGCCGGGTCATGGTGGCCCACCAGCAATACCTACGGCGGCACCACTGTAAGCAACCCCTACGGCCAATGCACCCAGGGATCCTACGGAGCGGCCTGCTCCTACATGTACGGATACGCCAAGGCCTACGACAATGCGAACATCCGGGGCGTCAGCAACCCGTCTTCCTACCTGTGGTGGCTTGACGTGGAGACCGGCAACAGCTGGTCAACGGACACCACGGCGAACCGTGCCGATCTGGAGGGCATGGCAGCCTATTACGCCAGCATCGGAGCCCGGACCGGCATCTACTCCACCGCGACGCAGTGGCGCCAGATTGCCGGTACGGTGCCGTCGTCCAGCAACCTGTACAGATTGCCCAGCTGGCTCGCCGGCGCCAACTCCCTCGCCGTCGCCAAGCGCAAATGCGCCGACGCCCCGCTGACCGCCGGCGGCACGGTCACGCTCACCCAGTACGTTTCAGGCGGATTCGACTACGACCACTCCTGCATCTAAAAGGCGACGGCGCCAGCCCGCCTTGGCAGTCCGACGGCGGCAGCCGGCTTTCCGCTGTAAGGCGCCGGAGGCCGGGCTGCTGGCCGCGCTGAAGTGTCAACTCTGTTTGACTCCCCCCGCTCACCCAGTCAGGAACACACCTGACTCTGGCGCGGGTTACCCTTCTTCGGCAGAAGCGGCGTCAGCGGTTGCTGCCTCGATGATCCAGGCCGACCAATCCAAGGGATGCACGGAAGGCCGTCCCAGTAAGTAGCCTTGCGCGGCAGTCATACCGGCCCCCGTGACGGCGGCCAGTTCCTCCTGGCTTTCGATGCCTTTGGCGAACAGCACTGCTCCTGTCTGCTTCGCGAGCTCGACCATGTCCGTCCCCAGGGACTGTGCCGGGTTGGGATGAATGATTCCTTCAATAAAGCTGCGGTCGAGTTTGATGATGTCGGGGACCAGCTGCAGGATTTGGTCCGGGGAGGTAGCATCGGCGCCGGAGCCGTCAACCGCAATGCGCACACCCAGCTGCCGCAGCCTGCCCAACACACACATCAGATCATCCAGCTCCTGGCTCGCAAGCTGACCCACCAAATCGATGACGACTCTGTCCAGGGCCACATCTCCGCTCTCCAGCAGCGCCAGGACCCGCGGGTCCGTGCAGGATGCCGGGCTGAGGTTGAAGGCAACGAACAAGTGGGCGGGAATCTCCCGCGCAGCCGACAGGGCACAATGCAGGGCGGCAATTTCCAGGTCCGGGCCCAACCCGAGGGCGGCGGCTTCCCGGAACCAGGTGTCGGCGCTGGCCCCGTCACGGCTGACGAAGCGTGCCAGCGCCTCGAAGCCGGCCACGTTTCCTGCCGGCAATTCCCGGATGGGTTGGAAAGCAGTCAGCAGCATCCTGTTCCCCAAGACGGCCCTGATTCGTTTTCTGCCCCTCCGGTCGAGGGGCCCGGGCACCGCCCGGCGCTTCTCAGGCACAGACGGGTGCTGACCCGGTTCCAGCCGCTGGTGGGGTGTTGGGCTTTCAGCTGGGGGTTCTGTGTGATCCGCGGTCGTGACCGTGATGAGGTGCTGCAGCAGCGCGCGCTCGGGCTCGTCCGGGTTCGCAGCCAACAGATCCCGCAGCTGCGTCCTGGCCCACTCCCCTTCCGGCGCCGTATCTGTCAGGACGTCGTTGATAAGCTCCAGCACTTGGCGGCGCAGCGTCATCCCGTCCACGTCCTGTGGCGGTGAGTCCGTGCCCCCCGGCTCCGGACTTTGTTCTGCGCCGGTGCCTGCCGGAGGAGAGGACTCGTCCTTGGACATCGGCTATTCCTTTATGTCGGCGCACCGGCTGAGCCCGGCGCTGGCCAAGAACCCCTTCCCTTGGGCGGTATAAGGCCCTGACCTGCGAAAAGACTACAACGCGAAGTACGCATCGTGGCCGTTCCGACAATTAAATTTCATTTCCCCCGGCAACGTGCTCGGTAATGGCCCGGGGGCTATGAGAGTCGTTTAGCCCGCGGCGCTTGGAGGTAACTACCTTCCGGAGCGTCGTCCGGGGCACGACGAGCGTGGAGTTTGCCGTTTTCCTCGGCACCGGCGCTTAGACCCACCCGCGGGCTTGCCTGTTGGACGTTTCGAGGTCAGGTGCGCCGAAGGACGGCTGTGGCAGGAAATATCGTGCGCAGAGCTTGCCGAAGTCCTGCGGAAACTGTGCAGTCATCCGTCGCGAGTCTTGATCAAAGCCGCCCATCCTTGACTCAGCAGACAGCGACACACCAATCGACAGTGAAAGTGAAGGCAGTCAAAGTGGCAACGAGGGCAGAAAAATCCAACTATCGCTACGGTGACTTTTACTGCTTTATGTCACTGGCGGACTTCACCGCATACATTTCCGTTGATGACGGCGAGGGGGACGGCTGCGTTTCGATCAGCCACCGCAACGCCCCTGTCACATAAGGCACGCACGTCGAAGGCTCGCAACGGATAGTCCCACCGGTCTTCCGCCAACGGAAACATCGGTTTCCATACGGTCACGCTCGAAAGTCCGACGACAGCAATGCCGTTCCTACTGTGCGGGACTCCGTGATCGCCGGAGCCGGGTTCGAGGAACCCTAACCGCCGCGAAAAGGTCCCGTCTGGGCTACTTCGCTGCCAGACTTTCCTCGGGCTCATGGGCGTCCGCCACGGGGCCGCGACGCAGGAACATGCTCCTCAACCGCGCCTCAATGGGCCGTTCAAACAGCGTGAAGAGGGCACCCGAAATCGGGATGGATACCGCAACGCCGACGGCGGCGAAGGCCGCGCGTTCGGCTAGGGTCACGGGGCCGAGCTCTAAAGCTGTCCGCAGAACCAGCTCGTGAACCAGGTAGAGGGCGAATGACCATTCACCCAACCTCACCATGGCAGGAGAACTGGCGAAGGTGGGGCGGCCACGGCTGCGGTCGCGGTTGGCGAAAGCAGAGATCAGGAGGGCGAAGCCTGGAACGCAGAGCGTGCTCGCCAGCGCCGGGCCGATGTGCCACGGGACGTTGGCGGCGACGACTTCGAGCAGGAGAACAGAACCGATCGCTGCGGCTGCTCCGACGCCCACACCGAACTTGGGCTTCCAGCCTTTCCTGAACGCGACGGCCAGGCAGACACCCACCATGAACTCTGACACCCGGTACGCCGGGAAGGTGTACAGCAGGGCTCCCCAATCGAACCCCGGCACCAACGCGAGCAGTGCCGACAAGAGAGCCGCGGCGACGACAACAAGCACGCAGATGCGAAAGAGTCGTTTTGCTCGAAAACGCGAAAGCCAGACGGCCAGGAACGGGAAAACCGCATAGAAGAAGGCTTCGCAGGAGAGCGACCAGGACACCCCGTTGTAGGCATAGACCCAGCTCGGGTCCGCCTGCCAGGACTGTACGAGAAGAAGCGAGGCGATGAGCTGGGGAACGGACTGCTCCCTCTGGGTGGCCAGAATCAGCACGAACGCAGCAGCCGTGGTGAGCGCATGCAGCGGCCAGACCCTGGCGAACCGGCGCCAGTAGAACTGCCTTTTGGGAATATTAGGCTTCATGGACCAGGCGAGCACGAATCCAGAGAGTACGAAAAAGAATGTCACGCCGGTCTGTCCCATGGACACCAGCCGGAACATTTCCGGCACCAACGTCACAGACGCGTGATACACGACCACGAGCATGGCGGCCAGAAACCGCAATCCTGTCAGCGAATCCAGCCGAGTGCGCGTAACGCTCATCCTTCCCCCCAAGTGAAGCGGCGATGAGCGCCCATCATACAAGGTCAGTGGATTCCACCTGCAGATGCCGCAAAGTGCCGCTTATTCGGCGTCGCCCCCCCACGACCGTCAGCAGCGCCTGCTGGGGGCCGTGGCTACAGCCAGCGCAACGGCCCCCATCGGTACTGGCCAGCTCGTGTTGACCTTCACGAACACCAGCAACAACGGTCAGCCGGTCTTTTCCGGCAAAGCTCTTCACTGTCGCGAACACGGGCACCCTCGGTGTCACGGGCGCGATCCACCCGACGACCGCAACGCAGCTGTTCACGTTCAGGATGGAGGCCTGTGCCAGCGGATGGAACTAGGGCAGCGGACGCCTGCGCGGCGGGCCGCACCACCGTCCTGGACCCCCCGGCGAATCTCGCCTTCCTCTACCGTCCCGGGGACGGCGGGTCCGGTATCTGGTTGGGAGCTGGCGTCACCGCCCATCCTAAGAGCACGATCAACCCGACGCTGATGGTAGGCGTGGACGTTCCCCGGGCCTAGGTCAGTTACGCCGTCATGTTCCTGCGAATGCTGCGGAAACGGGGCGGGTGCATCCTTTCCACCGTCCGCGAGGATGACACCCCGCGGCCTTTGACGCAGCGCTCAGCCTCAAGCTCCGGGCCCACATGGTGGGCGGGCTGGCGATGGAACGGAACTACCGCAGCCTGGAAGAGGACCTTTTGCAACGGAGATCGCGTTGTCGCAGCCCGCTCCGCCGGCGAGGTGGCCAAGGACTGCCAGCCGCTGACCCGGGCGCTGGAGAAATTGCTTTAAGGCTGGCAGGACCTGGGGGCCTCAAAGAGCAGGTGGCTGTGATCGAGTCAAGGGCCGGTGGCGGAAGGGGTCCTCTACCTCCTCCGAACCGGACAGGAAACGGCCGCCGCGTGACTCACGCGGCGGCCGTTTCCTGTCATGCCCTGGGCTACGGCTTCAGTTCCAGCCGGTTCCTGCCTGCACGCGGCCGAGCCAGCCACTAGTGCCGTTACCTCGGTAGAGCCACAGGAACCGGCCATATCCACCGCCAGGACGTCGTTCCTGCCATCGCCGTTGAAATCTCTGACGCCAACGATGGAAGTCATGGCGCTCCAGCTGGGGCCTGCGCTAGTCCGTGACAGGAATCCAGGGCAGGGAACGCCGAGGCCTTCGGCACCGGCACGGCGACAGAGGTATCTGTCCAGTCGCACCCGCTCGCGCACCCAAACACGCACGGAATTTGGGCCGCCGATCTCATCGCCTTCGTGAAGCGGTGCTTCGCCTAACGCAATGCGTTCAGCGCGGCCACGAGATCGGCAGCAAGGGTCTTGTGGCCCGCAAGGCTCGGGTGATTCGTCCCCGCGTCGATGATAGTTTCGACGGTTTCGGGCGTAGTCCATTCGAGGTCCACAGGTGAGATGTAGTTGATGGAACGCTCTCGGGCGACCTGCTGCATGAGCGAGTCAATGTGGCCGATCATGCCCGGGTCTGTCTTGAGATTCTTCGTCGGGCCAACGACAACGATCTGCGCCCTAGGGAACTTCTTCTTTGCCTCATCAAGTGTCTTGCGCATGGCGTCCGTCAGGTCCACCGGGTTTTGGTTCTGGTCGTTCAGGCTCCCTTGGATGACCAAAAGGCCGGCGTCGGAGCCAGCAAGCTGTCGCATGCGGGTCAGGTACGTGCCCTGGTTCTTGATGCCAGTGTTCAGATACCCCGTGCCCGCCTCGCCGAACACCTCGGCGTCAAGCCCGAGAGTGCTCGCCGTGACGTACGGGAAGGCTTGTAGCGGATCAATTCCAAGACCAAGTGTCCACGAGTCCCCGAAGAACACCGCCCTCGTTCCCTCGCTAAATGTCAACTTTGGAGCTTTTGTGTACGTCGGAGCGGGCGTCGGCTTCGGTGATGGCGGGAGCGTCGCCCCGGCGCGGTACGCCGCTGCGATCTTTTCGGAGACGGGAGGGGGCTCAGGAGGATTCATACCAGCAAGCACAGCTGCGGCCGTAAACCCAACTAAGGCGACGCCGGCAAGCGAAAGGCCAGCGATCCTGAGACGGCGGCGAGTACGACGGCCAAGCTTCACGAATCCCCCAATATGAGTGCAAAAGTCAGGCCCAATTCTACGGCCAGTTGAAGGCACAGTAAGACCGGCGGGTTTCAGTCGTCGTCGCATGCAGGCTTGTCGAAGCCTTCCAGGTGCATCGACGCTATCTCCTGCAGTGTTCCGATTTCCAGCTGCTCCGAGTTCTCATCGAGCGGCAGACGGATTGTCTTCTTCTCCTCGGTCCCATGGCCCGGAGTTTAGGGGCCGGTAAGACCGGCCAGGTGGCCTAACTGGAAATGTCTGTTATTCATTTCGGGGACGCTAAAACCGGCCATTTTCAGAGCATCTGGAGAGGTTGGCTTTATGCCTACCAAGGCTATATCCGGCTAGCTTCTGTCTCACCGTAGGGTTATCAGGAGCGGGCAATGGGCCGCCCGTGGAAGGGACTCTACCGGTACCCGTCCACAATCGCTGCAGCAATCTCCTTGTAGGCCCGCCGCGTCTCAGGCTTCAGATGGTCGAGGGTCACCAGGTCCCCGTCGGCCACTCCCCTGTCATGCGGCACGGCGATGAGCTGGCGGCACATCCCGGCGAGGTGCTCCTCGATCGCGTCCTTGTCCACGCGGCTGGACACCTCGTCCTTGTCCGTGATCACCACGATCGCGTTGCGGGCCAGGTCCTCGTAGCCGTGGCTGGCGAGCCATTGCAAGGTGCTGCGGGCGCGCTTGGCGCCGCTCACCGCGTAGCCGGCGGCGATGATCAGGTTGTCCGCCGACTGCAAGATGCCCTTCATCGCGTTGTGCGTCACGCCCGTGCCGCAGTCGGTAAGGGCTACGGAGTAATAGCTGGAGATCAGCTTGCGGATCCGCAGGTACTCCTCGGCGGTGAGCGAGTCGGAAACCTCGGGGTCCTGCTCCCCCGCGATGAGGTGCAGCCGGCCGGAATGGTGCATGTACCGGGACAGCCCGGTCAGCGAATCGATCGAGTCGATGTTCTTGAGCAGGTCCGTGATGGTACGCGGCGTGGCCTGCTGGTAGATCCCCTCGCCAAGAGCGCGCTCCACAAGGTCGCCGGAGTCCGGGTTTGCGTCGATCGCGCATGGCGGGTCGCCGCGGAATTCGGCGAGGGTGAGTCCCACGCCCACCGTAGTGGACGTCTTGCCGATGCCGCCCTTCAGGCTGAGCACGGCCGTGTTGAAGCTGCCCTGCAGCTGGCGGGAGATGCGCCGGGCCAGCTCGTCCTCCTCGCGCTCCTGCGCGCTGGGGCCCATGTTCCAGGAGCCGCCGGTCGCTCGGTACAGGAAACCGCGGAAGCCGCCCTTGGGGCGGGGCTTCTGCTCGCGGACGAACGACGTCGGCATGGCAGTGATGTCCGACCCCGGAACTTCTGTCTTCTGCGCAGGTTCCGGAGCGTACGACGGCGGTGCTCCCGCCGGCTTGCGAGCCGGAGCCGGCGGGGCGGGGGTTTTGTCGGCAAGGGCGTCCGCAACGGCGGCCGCTTCGGCCCAGGATGAGCTGCGGACCGGGAGCGCGGGCGCGGTGGTGGTGTCGGGAGTCACGGCGTCGAAGGATCCTGTCCAGTCGTCGGAGGAACCGCCGTCGCGGCGGCGGGAGCGGCGGCGCCGGAGCTCGGGCTGCTCCGTGTCGGTGTCTGCTTCAGCCAATTGGTTATCCGCTGGTTTGGGCATGTTTGGTCCCCCAGGACTCACAGCAGGGTGAGCTGCGCTTCTCGATTGGATTGGTTCAAACAGCCATTCTAGGCGCTGCGGATACTTCGGCCGATTTCAGCCCCGGATCAGGGCGGCCGCCACCACTGCTGCGGTGAGGACCAAGAGGACGCCCAAGATCACGTAGCTCCACCATTTGGGGCGGTTGCGGTGGGGGTTGATGTCGACGTAGGGCACGGCTATTTCACGCGGACCGCAGCAACTGGAGGGAGAGTGCGCCGCTTGAGGCGGAGCATCCAGTAGAGCCCGGCGAAAGGAATGAGCAGGCTGCCCAGCAGGCCGGACAGCGAAAGCACAAAGTCGGTGACAGCCACGTTTGAACCTCCAGGAAACGGCGACACTGTCGGCGCGTTGCAAAGCGTTCAGCCTGGCCACGTCGTCAGTAACTAGCGGTGGAATCCCCCATTTGGATTTCCCACGACCCTACCCAGAGGTCATGCATTCAACAAATCCTGTCAAAGCACGGCGCGTCATCAGATTTGCAGCAGCCTCAATGCTGGAGGGCGAGCACCACTACAACTACCGTGGCCGCCGCAAGCACCGCCAGCCCTACGTAGGACACAACCCGAAGCCGTCGGCGGCGGATCTCCCGGCGAGAGTCCCTGGCGACTTGACTACCTGCATAGCTACCCATGGCGGCGATGATACACACTCAAACTTGGAGCAGGATCAAGTCACGTCCTTTATGTCGGCCAGCGTCCCCTGAACAGCTCATCCGTGGGCCGGTCCGCAAGGTCACTGTCGTCATGAAGCGCGGGCATCGTCTGGCGCCCGCGCAGTCGGTTGAAGGGGTGGGCCCAGCGGTGCCCGAAATGCCTGCCAAGCAGCGGCCACAGCGGCACGACCGGCAGTCCTGACGCAGCCTCGGGGACCGGCACTGCCGGCCGTGGCATGTCCCGCGCATCCAGCCAGGACCGCTCTGGGTGGGGATCGTCGGCGACGATGTTCTGCTCGATGAAACGGCGGATAGCTGCGCTGATACCGGTCTTCATGACCCCAACCTAGAGCGGGCCGCCCGCCTCCCCCAGAGTAGTCAGTACCTGTATTTTATACGGCGTACAGCGGGCTACTTGGATTCAGTGCTGCGGCCGGGTCTCCCGCAGGCGCTTGATGAACCAGCGGGACTGCTCCGGACCATAAGGCAGGACCGGAATAGCCTTAGTGGCGTCGCTGGGCGTGTCCCGGATGGACTGCCGGGCCTGCCGCACAGCGGTGGTCATGGTGTCAGCCATCGTCTTGACGAAGCGGTCGCTGCACGGCTCCCCGTGCCCAGGAACCAGGAACTCGTAGCGGTGTCGCAGCGCGGACAGGTGGCGAAGGGCGCCGGCCCATTCCTCCGGGTAGGAGTCTTCGAAGGACGGGTGAGACCCCTGCTCCACGAGGTCGCCGGCGTAGAGCGTCGTGGTTGTGCCGACCAAGAGGTCGCCGTCGGTGTGTCCGCGGCCGAGGTAGAACAGGGTGGCGGTCTGCCCGCCGAGGTCCACCAGGACCGGCTGGTCCCGGACGATAGCGTTAGGTACGACGAGTTCCACGTTGTCGCCTTCGCCGGCAGCCATCTCGGGCTCCAGCCCAGTCACGGCGGCGCGCTGCGCATCACCGTTTTCGCCGATCTCCTCGGCGCAGTTTTCGTGCGCCCAAAACTCGATGGATCCTTCGTCTGCGAACACTGCGTTGCCGAAGAAGTGGTCGTAGTGCGCATGCGTGTTAACTACGACCAAAGGCAGCGGGGTCTTCTCCCGGACAGCATTGAGGATTTCCTGTCCCTGCCTGGGTCCGCATCCGGTGTCGATGACCATTGCCCGCTCCGTTCCTATGATGAGGCCGGTATTGAGCTTCGAGCCTTCGGTGGCCAGCACATGGTTGCCTTGGCCGACCTCCATCCATCGCGACATTCTTTTCTCCGTATTCATACGTTCCGGCGATCTTAGGCCTCGATTCTACCCACGCCTTGCTGCCAGGACCCTGAGCAAAGGCCGGCGTCCACGGAGCAAAACGGGTCAAACGGGGCAGCCATCGCCTTGTCCGGCACAGCGAGTAACGGTGACTTCAGTTGCCCTGTCGCGGAAACGTAGGTGCCCCATGGAATCCGGCACGTCACTGGAGCGGATGGTGTTCTTCAGCGAAGCCGTTTTTGCCATCGCCCTGACCTTGCTGGCCCTCGACCTGGAACTGCCCGAGGGCATCCCAGCACTGCAGCTGGACGCTGCCTCGTTGTGGGCCCTTCCACCAGCTCTTCGCCTATGCGTTGCCGTTTGTGATCATCGCCAAGAGGTGGCTGTCCCACCATTCGGGATGTAGAGCTGGCGTGACCGGGCATCGTGTGGTCGGTGCAGTACTGGCGCTGTGCTCTCCGGAGCGTCGGCCGGTTCGAGCGCGACGGCTGGAAAGTAGCGACCGCACTGACCGCCGTCACGTTCATCGTTTGGTCCGCGCAGCTCGTGGCAACGGGCGTGGCGCTCCTTCTGCGATGACGCTGTTTGACGTCCTGTGGATCTGTGGACGGCAGCAACGGCATCTCGGTGAAACGAGGCAGGGGGCTGAGCACCCGGAACTAACCGTCTAGACTTCAAGCGCCGGAGCACGGCAGACACATGCGAGCTCCATGACTAAATGGATCGGGGTCTTAGACGCGGCGGGAGCAAGCCTCGGTTTTGTGCCTCTGTGCGCGTCATATCCAGATACCGCCTCTGACCCTTCGGCGTGTAACGTTGCGTCCCATGGGGAACTTAAGTGCGTTGGCTGTTGAAGTAAAGTCAACTGCGAGGCGAATCGACTCATGGGATCTTTTGCGGGGCTTTGCCGTGGGATTCGTTCTGTTGCGGCACGCATGGCCCGATGTGTTTGCTGGTGCAGGCGTCACGGGAGTGACCATGTTTTTTGGTCTGTCAGGATTCTTGATAACCGACATTATCCGATCCGAAATCCGAAAGACCGGGAAGCTGTCGTATAAACGGTTCTACCTCAACCGCGGGTTCCGCCTTCTTCCCGCATTGGTTGCAGTCCTGCTCGTTTACGTCGTCGTGGAACTCATAACGGGGCGCATGGGTGACACCAACCCGGTCCTTAGCTTCTTCGTGGGTCTCGGGTACATTGCAAACGTGCCGGGGGTCCACCTCGGGCCGGGTCTCGGGCATCTGTGGACCCTAGCCGTAGAGGAGCAGTTCTATCTCTTGTGGCCTCTGCTCCTTATTTTCGCGCTGCGCAAGTCTAAGGTCGGCCTGGTTGTTGCATCCGTCCTGGTCGGGTGCATGTTCCTGACGGTCGCTGCGCTACTTGTGGCTCCCACCACCGCCACGGTGTACACATTGCCGACATCATGGGTGCCCGCTCTCATCATTGGTGCGGCTTCCCGTATGTACCTGGAACGGGTTCGCCGTCTCGCCAACTGGCGCTGGCTTCAAATCATCGCGGCCGCAATCCTTACCGGATTCTGTTTCGTGCCCCAAGCGAAAGACCTGCCACTCACGTACTTGCTTTTCGGGCCGATCATTGCAGCCAGCGTCGCAACCCTGGTGGTGGCGGGAATCTCCTGCCCACGCATACCGCGGATGCTCATGCCATTGAAGTTCCTGGGGCGCATTTCCTACGGCACCTATCTTTGGAACTTTGTTATCGTCTGCTGGTTGCGAGGCAGCGTTGACGGGGAAGGCTACGCGCTTGAGGGTATGTTCCTCACCCTGGCCGCGGCGGTTACTTCGTGGTTCCTGATTGAGCAGCCTTCGCAGAAGCTCAAGAAGGCGATCATCAACCGAAGTCAACGAGACTCCAAAAGAGAGTCGAGTCTGGCATGACGAGACTGACCGGAACGAATTCAGCGCTCACTCAACCCCGGCAATTCGGGGGGTGGCCCGTCGCCATTATTCTGGTGATGCTGCTTATCATTGGCGCCGTTCCTGCGGCCGTCCTGTTGATGCCGCATCCGGGACCATTGATCCAAATACTGGTCGGGGTATTCCTCGTCGTGCTCTGGTTGGGCGCTGACTCCAACGCGACGGTGATCCCAACCATCCTGAGACCCGCTCCGATCGTCTTCGGATCCTTGACAATCGCTTCAGTTTCCGCAGGGTCGCTGGGTGCCGATCAATACGAAGAATACTTCGTCTTATGGCTTCTCCAAGCGCTCGGAATGGCAGCGGGCTTCCTTCTTGCCGCGAACCTCACTCGCTCTTCTGCGAAGGCACCCAGGCCCCTATCCGTAAAGCGCTATTGGTCCTCGGCAAGAATATTCTTTTTCCTGTTTCTGCTCGCGGCGCTGGCCTATTTCGCAACTCAGGGAGTCCCCGCCTTGCAGTCAGACCTTGAGCAAGCCCGCGTGGACGCGGCGGAAGGCGGGCCTGGTTTCATCCGAATGTTCGCCTTCCTCCTGCCTACGGCCACGGCCGCGGCTGTAGCAATCAAGGGATGGCGCAAGACCTGGCTGCTCGTGGCAATAACACTGGTCATCATGCTCGGCTACGGCAACCGCGTTCCCTTCATCTACTTCGTGTTCCCCCTCGCGGTCATGGTCGCTGTGACAACAAAGAAACTTGGATCCGGCAGGATCATCGCCATCGCCACATCCCTACTGGGACTCATGGGTGCGCTCGCCGCGTGGCGCGTATACAACACCGACGATATGGCAAGCTCCTACCAGTACCGCGACGCTGTCGCGAGCGGAGACAGCCTAGCTATCGCATGGTCGGCGATCTCGCATTATACGCAGGTCGTTCCCGAGAATGCGATGCTGGTCAAGGATGTTATTGATTCCGGCGCCATGCCATTGCAGTTCGGTAGCACGTACTTCACCTTGTTCGCTTCCGTTCTCCCAGGCAAGCAGATCTCGCCTGACATGATGCTTAAGGAGCTTAACGGCGTCCAGTTCCTCGGGGGCGGGATTCCTCCGACTCTCGCGGGCGAAGGGTACATGAACTTTGGCTACTTCGGGGTATTCCTAAACGCTCTGCTCGCGATGCTTCTGCTTCGCTACTGGGCATCGGTAGTCATTCGCACGAGCGAGATTCGTGGCACAAGCCAGACTCGGGTTGTTGGTCTTATCTACGGATATGCGTTGACCTGGGTTTGCTTGGCGCAGATCTCAGGTTTCGCAGGTTCCGCAACCGTATCGCTCGCTGGCTTCCTGCTTCTCCTAGCCATCACATGGTTCAGTCGGGATAACGAGCCGCTACCACCTGGGCTGTCGGTTGCCCGTACTTCTCGAGTCGGTCGAACTGCGGTCCCCTCAAATGAATCGGCTTCGTAGACCGCCCGTTGCACTCGAAGCCCCTCTCTCGACGCCTCATGTCCGCGACAGGTGCGTTTCTTCTGCGTTTGGAGATCGCTGACACCGCCCAACGGTTCCCGCTCAAGACTTAGATCGGGCCGGTGTGGCCGACGGGTGTCCCGCCGGTGGCCAGCACGGGTAGGTCTGAGCCGTCTCACTCATCACCGCTTGCCATCCAAATACGTGGGGGAGCCGACGCCAGCGGGACCGTCCGGCAGTTCGCCGGGGATTCGCTGAGGGCAACCGTGGCTTCTGACGGCGGATGGCTCAGCGTTACGGTGTCCGGAATCGTCGACGAGCGGTGGGCCGCTGATCTCGTGGACCTCACCGCGAGGGCCGGGTACGAAAAGACCGACTATGTGTGCAAGTCTAGGGGCAAGGCCTAAACCCAACTCGCTCCTTCCTTCATACGCGGCGTCATGACCAGCCCCAAAGCGAGTGGTTCGGCGTGCGACGCTCATCATCGAAAGACCACACGCCGGGTTATTTCCTGGTGTGATTCGACTTGCAGCCTTGTCGTGGAAGTAGAGGCCCAGGTACCGCGAAGTGACTTTTCCAGTGTTCCGGTTTACTTCGAGGAAAACGGCCGTCAGTCTCCGTCAACCTCCACCTCACAGTCCGGATTATGAACCCTGGACACGCTTCCAGCTCACCCAATGTCGATTCCCACTGCGTGCCCTGGTCACATATCAGCCAACGCAGACCCTGGGTTCTCGATGGCGTCGGCAACAAACCGCAGGAATCCACCTGCCGTGCCTCCATCGCACACCCGATGGTCGAAGGTGAGGGTCAGTTCGGTGACCTTGCGGACTCCGAGTTCGCCGTTTACAACCCAGGGCTTGTCGATGATCCGGCCCACACCCAAGATCGCCACCTCGGGGTAATTGATGATGGCTGCCGAACCGTCGACACCGAACACGCCATAATTGTTCAGCGTGAAGGTGCCGCTGCCCAGTTCTGCTGGCGTCGCCTTGCCGTCGCGTACGACGGCGGTGAGCCGACGGATCTCCGCGTCCAGCCCTCGGGTGCTGAGTTTGTCCGCGTTGCGGACCGAGGGAACCATTAGCCCTCGGTCGGTTTGGGCGGCGAACCCGAGGTTGACGCCGTCGAAGGCGACAATCTCCTGGCTCTCCCCGCCGGCAGGGTCCTCGGTGGTGACGATCCGTGTATTCAATTCCGAATACCTTTTTAGCCCGGCTGTGATAAAACGCGCGATGAAAGCCAAGAGACCAGGTGTGTTGTGAGGATCGGTCTTCTTGAGCGCGGCACGCATGTCTACTAGCGCTGTCGCGTCTACGTCAACCCAGACGGTGGCTTCCGGGATTTCGGAGCGGCTGCGTGTCATGTTGGCGGCGACGGCTTTGCGTACGCCCCGGATGGGAGTGCGGCTTGCTATTCCGAGGCCGGTGCGCGGGTCGATGGCGTGAGCGCGAGTTTCGACAGGTGCAATCGACGGACGGGACGTGGTTTCGACAGGCTCAACCACCGGGCGTGGATTTGTTTCGACAGGCTCAACCGGCGATGTTTCGGCGGCCGCGGTCAGCAGGGGTTTCGTGATGGCAGCTTCTACGTCTCGGCGCATGATTAGCCCGCTGTCGCCCGAGCCCTGCAGGTGACCTAGGTCAACGCCGTGCTCTTTGGCCATACGGCGGACTAGGGGCGAGATGACCGCTCCTAGTTTGCCGGGTACGCGGGTGCGCATCAGGAGGAGGTCGTCGGCGGAGGTGGTCAGCTTGGGTTCGGCGGTCCTGGTTGCAGCGCTTTTGGTCTCGACAAGCTCGACCGGCGCAGTACGCCGGGGCCTGGTTCGGCGAGCCTGGCCGTGCCCGCCTGGCGTGCCGTAGCCGATGAGCACATTGCCGGAGCCGGCCTTTTCTTGGGTGCGGTAGGCCTCAGACTCGGTGTCGGCGGGCTCGACCGGGGGCGTCTTGGTTTCGACAGGCTCAACTACCGGCTCCTGTTCGGCCAGCGACCCTACCGGAGTCACCGAGATGAGCGGCTTGCCGACGTCCAGCGTCTGGCCGGGCTCTCCGTGCAACTCCGCCACGGTGCCAGCGTATGGGGACGGGACCTCGACCGTGGACTTGGCAGTCTCGACTTCGGCGATGGGCTGGTCCACGCGGATTTCGTCGCCCACGGCTACGAGCCAGTTCACAAGCTCGGCTTCTGTGAGGCCTTCGCCGAGGTCGGGCAGCAGGAACACTTTCGTTTCAATCATCTGATCAGTCTTCCCACTGGAGGTCGTCCACGGCGTCGAGGATCCGGTCCACGCCGGGCAGGTAGTAGTGCTCGAGTTTCGGGGCCGGGTACGGGACGTCGAATCCCGTGACCCTGCGGATCGGCGCGACCAGATAGTGGAAGCAGCGCTCCTGGACCCGGGCCACGATCTCGGAGGACACGGACGCGAAGCCATGGGCCTCCGCTATCACAACGGCACGCCCCGTCTTGCGGACCGAGGCGCAGACGGTCTCGTCGTCGAAGGGCACGATCGATCGGACGTCGATGACTTCCAGCGAGCGCCCTTCCTGTGCCGCAGCGGAAGCGGCGGCGAGCGCCGTCGGCACGGACGGGCCGTAGGCGATAAGCGTTGCGTCCGTACCGGGACGGGCGACAGCGGCGCGGCCCTCGGTGGATGTCCCCCGCGCGGCGTTGACTTCGTGTTCCTTTCGGAGCGCTTCGAGGTCCACCAGGTCCTTGGACCAGTAGAGCTTCTTGGGCTCCATGAACATCACGGGGTCATCGGAATCTATGGCTTCGCGGAGCATCCGGTAGGCATCGGCCACGGTGGCCGGCGTGTACACCTTCAGGCCGGCAGTGTGGGCGTAATAGGACTCCGAGGAGTCGCAGTGGTGCTCCACTCCCCCGATCCCGCCGGCATAGGGAACACGGATGACCATGGGCAGCTTGAGAGCGCCCTTAGTGCGGTTGTGCATCTTGGCCACGTGGCTGACGATCTGCTCGAACGCCGGGTAGGCGAAGGCATCGAACTGCATCTCAATCACGGGACGCATGCCGTTGATCGCCATGCCCACCGCCATGCCCACGATGCCGGACTCTGCGAGCGGGGTGTCGAAGCAGCGCTGCTCGCCAAAGGTCTTGGTCAGACCGTCGGTGATGCGGAATACGCCGCCCAGCATGCCGACGTCCTCGCCAAAGACCAGGACGGACTCGTCGGCGTGCATGGCATCGGCCATCGCCGTGTTCAGTGCTTTAGCCATGGTGACGAGCTGCGGACCGGTTGCTTCCGCGGTCGCCGCAGCCGAAGCGGCTGCGCGGGCAGTGGCGGAGCTGACGTTGCCGTTGGCTTCGGAGGACGTGGTGATGGTGGGGCTCATTTTGGGGCCTCCGTGGTGGTTGAGGTGCCCACGCCGGCGTCGCGTGCAAGTTCGTCGGCGAGCAGGGCGGACTGTTCCATGAGCTGCGGCGTTGGTTCGGCGAACACGTATTTGAAGAGGTCCTGCGGGTCTACCGGGACGTCCTCGCTGAGGCCGTTGCGGAGCTGCGTGGCAACTGCTTCCGCTTTCTCCGCGATGCGGGAGTCGCCATCGTCGTCCAGCACGCCCTTGTCGGTGAGGTAGGTCTTCATCCGTGCCAGCGGGTCACGGGCTAGCCACTGGGCGACTTCGCTGTCCTGGCGGTAGCGCGTGGCGTCGTCCGCGTTGGTGTGGGCCTGCATGCGGTAGGTGTGGGCCTCCACCAGCAGAGGTCCCGAGCCTTCGCGGGCCAGTTTAACCGCGCGGTCCAGCACGGCGAGGAGGGCGACAATGTCGTTGCCGTCCACGCGTTCGCCGGCCATGCCGTAGCCGACCGCCTTGTGGGCGAGCGACGGCGCGACTGACTGATGCGCCAGCGGCACCGAGATGGCGTACTGGTTGTTCTGCACGAAGAAGACGACGGGCAGGTGGAAGACAGCCGCGAAGTTCAGGGCCTCGTGGAAGTCACCTTCGCTGGTGGCGCCGTCGCCGCACATGGCCAGGACCACGGTGTCCTCCCCGCGCAGCTTGGCAGCATGAGCGACGCCGACGGCGTGGAGCAGCTGCGTGGTGAGCGGGGTGCACTGGATGCCGACCTTGTGCTTGGCGGGGTCGTACCCGCTGTGCCAGTCGCCGCGGAAGAGCGTCATGGTCTCGACAGGGTCAACGCCGCGGGCCATGACCGCGACGGAGTCACGGTAGGTCGGGAACATCCAGTCGTCGTCCGAGAGGCAGAGAGCGGCGGCGACCTGGCACGCCTCCTGGCCATGGCTGGACGGATACACGGCCATGCGGCCCTGGCGGACCAGGGCGGAGTTCTGATCGTTGACGCGGCGGCCGACGACGAGCTGCTCGTAGGCGGCCAGCAGTTCCTCATCGCGTGGCAGCGGGTACTCGTGCCCGGGCTCGGCACCCTGTTGGGAGTGTGGCTTGAGGTTGCCGTCCTGGTCGACCATCTGGATCTGGTGGCGGGCCGGCAGCATGTAATCCTCGACCGTTATGCCGAATTTGCGCACAGCCTCGGCAACGGGGCCTTCTATTCGCGGGTCCTGGGGCTGGTCCGGCGCCTGCCGGCCCTGCGCTGCCTGGTCCCGGGCAGTGTGGTCCGCGGAGATCGTCATTGTCCATCCTTCTGTAGCCACTATTCGATTTCAGTATCGTCCTGAAAGATGTTTCGTATCCAGTCCCAGTGAGAATCGTGGAGAAGTTTGAGTTATTGCCCTAGCCTGAAAGACGAAACGTAAGTGTGAGCTGGGTTACCGACGGGAGTTGTGGACAAATGGCAAGGGCCGAGCCAGAGCAGGCTGCAGTGCCACTGGACGATGTGGACCGCAAAATCATCGCGGAGCTGACGCGGGACGGCAGGATGTCGGTGACGCAGGTGGCAGAGAACGTCCACATTTCCCGGGCGCACGCCTACACGCGGATTGCCCGGCTGACCGGCGAGGGGGTGCTGACCAAGTTCACGGCGCTGGTGGACCCCATCAAGGCCGGCCTGAAGTCGTCCGCCTACGTGACGTTGAAGGTGCGTCAGCACTCCTGGCGCGAACTTCGGGAGCTGCTGCGGGCGATCCCCGAGGTACATCACATTGCTTTGGTGGGTGGCGACTTCGACGTCATCCTGCTGGTACGGGCTGTGGACAACGTTGACCTGCGGAGGGTGATTTTTGATCAGCTGCAGTCCATGCCTGGCGTGCTGGACACGCAGACGTTCCTGGTGTTTGAGGACGTGGACACGCGCTGAGATACGCAGTGTGAGCCCGGACCTCTTACCAGAGGCGAAGGGCAACTCGAGGCCGCCCGGTGGCGGGAGGACCTGGATTCATCCAAGCTGCTTGGCACGGTACTCTTCGCCCGCCGTGGAAAAGCCGGATCCGCAAAGATGCACGTGATCCCCATCCAGAGAACAGCAGAGTATATCCGTTCCGGTGACTCTGAAATCGCACCATTACCACGGCGGCGTCGTGTACGGGCGTTTTCCTCCGGACAGGTAGAATGAACGAGACCGCACGAATATTGCCGTTCCGGGGCAGGCCGTTTCGCGGCCCCGGTAATTTCACCACAGGGGGACCCCGGCTTGGACATACGCGATTACCTGCGCATTCTCCGTCGCAACTGGATTTTAATTGTCGCTGCGGCTTTGACGGGCCTGCTGTTAGCGGGGGGCTCCTCCATGCTCACCAAGCCGATCTACACTGCAGAAACACAGTTATTTGTCGCAATTCAAAGCTCGGGTTCAGTTCAGGAGCTTCAGCAGGGGAATACTTTTAGTCAGGCCCGAGTGCAATCCTATGTAAAGACCGTGGACTCACCCGTCGTGCTTCAGCCCGCAATTGATGTCCTTGGGCTGGACATGACAGCAGAACAACTGGCAGCCAACGTGGTGGCGACCACGGAACCGAACACAGTGCTGATCGATATTTCTGTCGTGAACACTTCGCCAGTACAGGCCGCAGCCATTGCGCAAGAGGTAGCAGGAAGCCTAATAAAAGCCGTTGACACCTTGGAAAAGCCCAAAAACGGAGGCACCTCGCCCGTTAGCCTCTCCGTCATAAAGCCGGCCGTCGCACCAACCATTCCATCGGCGCCCAATACACGGATGAACTTACTTCTTGGCCTGATACTTGGCATCGCAGCCGGAGTCGGCATCGGCGTACTCAGGACGGCCCTTGACAATAGAATTCGGGGAGAAGCCGATCTCCGTCACATAACAAATGCGCCGCTATTGGGCAGGATTTCTTTTGATCAGGACGCTACTCGCAAGCCGCTCCTGACTCAAGTTGCTCCGCAAAGCCCCCGCGCCGAGTCGTTCCGGCAACTGAGAACTAACCTCCAATTCGCCGACGTTTCGGGGAAGGCAAAGACCGTACTCGTGACCTCGTCACTCCCAGGCGAAGGCAAGAGCACAACCGCCACTAATCTGGCTATTGCACTCGCTCAGGCTGGCAAGTCAGTATGTCTTGTGGATGCAGACCTCCGTCGTCCGATGATCAATGAATATCTGGGGTTGGATCGGTCAGTCGGCTTGACGACGGCCTTGGTCGGCGCAGCCGACGTCAATGACCTACTTCAGCCGTGGGGCGACGACAACTTGTACGTACTAGCGTCGGGACAGATCCCGCCGAATCCCAGCGAGCTACTCGGATCGGGTGAAATGAGACACCTAGTCGAAAGACTTGGCCATGCATTTGACTCCGTCATTATTGATGCTCCGCCACTGCTCCCAGTAACGGACGCAGCCGTACTGTCCCAACACGTTGGGGGCGTGGTTCTCGTTGTGGGCTCACAGAAACTCAAACATCAGGATCTTCAGAAATCTATCCATGCACTGGAGATGGTCGGATCGAACATCCTAGGGATTGTACTTAATAGGCTTCCCGCTAAGGGCCCGGATGCTTACGCCTATAGCTACTACAGCACTGACGAGAAGCCCCAATTGAAGGCCGTCAGCTCGAAGGAACGCGCCTCGAAAGTCGATAACCGTGACCCTTCGGAAGCCATGGATGAATTTGGACAAACGCTATTTGAATCGGACGCCCAACCAGCCAAAGTGTTTCCAGCGAGCCGTTTTGGACGCCAGTAGCCCGCAACATGTCCGTCCTGCCGTGGTGTTTCAAGTCAAGATGCTCGCGGAACGGGGGACGCCCCACGAACTTTCGCTCGCGTGGGAGACTGACACATCACCTGGGTCTTTATCGGCGGCGAGGCTCTTGAGTCGGAGCTGGATTCCGTGATTCCGCGGGTGTAATCGGCGGGATTTTTCGGGTTGAACAGAGCCTCGAGTTCTACTGACTTCGGGGGGTGAGCACACCGGCGTCGTTGACCCGCTGATAGGTGGCGGAGTCTGTCCCAGATGCGGGTGTTGTGCCCGGACCAACAGGGGCCGGTGGTAATGCCCAGCGGCCTCGATGCCAGCTTCACCTGCGCATCTGTCCCGGCCAGCCTGCTGCGGATCAGAGCAAGGACACCCTTCAGTCCGCATCCGGTCATCTCGAAGTCCACCGGGCCCAACGGCCGCCGCCGACCGGCATCGGTGACCGACAATGGGACCAACTTCTTGCCGACATCAACAGCAACAATCACGGGTAAAACTGCAGTCACCGCACCTTGAACAGGGCCTACAGACCAAACCGGCTTGTATCTCTTAAGTACCCCCTGTTGAGGTGGGGTGGTCGTCGTTTACGGTGGCCTTGGGAGGGGCCGGGGTGGTTCCGGTTTTCGGCTGGGCGTCATGGCTCGTGAAAGAGATCGTCGCCCCCGGCCTGTCTTCCAAGCAGACCCGATTGAGGGAATTGGTGGCCGGAAGAAGACGGTGCGCAGCACCGGGTTTCGTCCGGGCGGGCACCGGATGACTCTCAAGCGCGGGAACTGTATCCGACGCTTCCTCAGCAGTTGCGGGCGTGTGAGGGAGGTCGCCGCTGGCGCTCGGGTTAGCGCATGACGGTTCTCCCCAGGGGTGGGAAGCCCGGCCTGGTGACTCGGCTGGTGGACCGGCAACGACGGGTTGTCCCATCGCACGTATTCGATGCGAGGAGGAGAACCATCATGCAAAATCAGGATAAACCCGCCGGAGTCGTGCGGGCAGTGGCAGGTATCGACGCCGCCATCACGGCACGGCACCATATCGCGGTGCGGGAGTTTTTCGACGACGGAACAGAACATCTGAGCCGTTTCACGATCGACCCAACACTGGCCGGGCTGGAGAGACTCTCGCAGCGGCTGGCCGCGGTTCCGGCACCTGTGACAGCGATTGTGGAACCGACCTCGATGACCTGGCTGGCGCTGGCCCTCGCGGTCGAACGGGCCGGCGGCCAGATGGAAATGATCGGCGCCCGACACTCCTCACGGCTGCGCGGAGCCATCATGGGCAAGAACAAATCCGACGTCATCGACTCCGAAGTGCTCACCCATGCCGGGGAGATCTTCGACCCGCCGCCCTTGGTACTGGCATCTCCGGGACAGCTGGCGCTACGGCGGGCCGTGGTCCGACGGGCAGGCGCCGTGATTGACGGCAACCGCTACTGGCGGCGGCTGCTGTCGCTGGCACGTTGGGCCTTTTCCGATGTGTGGACCGCGTTCGCCGGATCCGAATCAACAGCCCTCGCCGTGCTGGGCCGGTGGCCCCACCTCCGTTCCCTGGCATCGGCGCGCGCGGCGACCCTGACGGCTGTGGTCGCCGAGCACACCCGCGATGTCGCCGACACACCCGCCCGTGCCACGGCGATCAAGACCGCGGCAGGGGGATGGGCGGACTTCTGGGACGGTCACCTGGACCTGGACGCGCTGGCCGTCGACGTCACCGAACACCTCGCTGACCTGCAGAAATCCCGGGCAAGGGTGGATCGCTTCACATCGCATGCACGGCAGTGGTGGGAACATCTCTACGGCGATGACCCGCTGATCCTTTCCCTGCCTGGTGTGGGCCCGGCAACCGGTCCCTGTATCCGGGCCTACTTCGGCGACGGAACCGGGTTCGACAGCGCCAAAAAAGCAGCGAACTATGTCGGCATCACCCCTTCGAACTGGTCCTCCGGGACGATGAACCAGGCACGCCGGGCCATCAGCAAGGAAGGGCCTGCACCGTTGCGCCTTGCGTTCTACCAGGCCGGCAGCGTCGCCCGGACCTTGGATCCCCAGCTGGCCGCGTTCTATCACCGGCTCATGACCGAACACGGCCACTGCCACACCCAGGCCACTATCGCGGTCGCCAGGAAACTGGCCGAAAGGACCTGGAAAACCCTCACGACAGGGCAAATGTATGAGCTGCGGGACCTCGAGGGGCAGCCACTCACCAAACGGGCAGCGAAAGAACTCATTGCCTCCCGCTATACCGTCACGTCCAAGCAACGCAGCCAGTCGCGGTCCCACACGATCGAAGCGAAACGGGCACGCCTGACACGGTAAATATCGCCGATCACCGCTACCGTTTGGCCCACCCGGCGCCAGAGGCCACTGACCGCTCTTCCGCCCACCAGCCCGGGGATGTCAGTCAACGGCCCCCAACGACGGTCCCGTCCCGGATCGACGGCACTTTCCGTCACTGCACAACACGCGGTGACGGTGCACTCACCCTGCCTGCCGTCCAGAGCTAAAAAAGCGTTGACAAGCGTTAGGGAATCTCTTCCACTTTTAGCGTGGCGGCAGGTGTTCAGCAGGCTTGTTGGGCTGCCGTGTACAACAGTAAACGGAGCCTGTAATGGTCGTGGTTCCGGTATCCGCGTGCCGCCCGTTTCAGGTTTTTCGCGCTGAGGTTCGCCGCTTCGCTGCGGACGTTCGTGACCCGTGTCCGGCAGAACGTGAGCAGCTCCCTGCGCCACATCTTCAGTGTCAGAAACACTGATTTGGCCTCGCGCATCCTGGTTGCCTTTACGGCGTGTTCGAGTTCGGCCCAGGCGCGGTGGAACGCGTCAATGTGCTCGGTCTTCAGCAGCTGACGGACGTGTTCTTTGATGCCCCAGACGACGCCGAGTTCGATGTCTGATCGATGATTTCCAGCATCCGTCCGCGCTGGGCGCCGGACATGTTCTCCTGGTTGCAGGTCAGCAGTTTCCGGTACTTCCAAGCCGGATCCGTGGCCCGGCCGCGTCGGCCATACAGGTCGTGGGCGCGGCGCCGACAGACCTCGGTGACCATCTGGTTCGCCCGGGCGACCACATGCCAGTGGTCCACGGTGATCGCCGCCTTAGGCAGGGCCTTGCGGACGGCCCGGCGGAACTCGGTGGACATGTCCATCGCCACCAGTTCGACCCTGTTCCGCCACCACCGCGGTCGGGCCCTGATCCAGTCCCGCACCGCCTGGCCGCGGCGGCCGTCCACAATATCGAGGATGGCCCCGGTATCCAGATCCGTGAAAACAATCGACCAGGGCTCGACCCGGGTGACCTTGCCAGCATCGTCTTTGAGATACCGGACCCGCCGGAAGCGGTGTTCATCCACACCCAACCGGCGAACGAGTCTTCGGTCTACGCCGCCGTCCAGGACAGCCGTGTCCGCCGTGACGCGCATGACGGCTGTCCAGGACACGCCGGCGGCTGCAGCGACACGGGAGACCGCACGAAGCTCAGTGGACAGCCCGGCGACAATGCCGGCCACGAGCCTGCTGGTCAGGCGCGAACGCAACGGAATTTCATCGGAGGTCTGCACGAAGGACCTCCGCACACTCCGGTTCCAAACAGGCCAGACGCCGCTTCCGGACCCGGACTTCCACGGGCGCTCCGCCGCACTGGACGTCGCGGACGCGGTGGACCGGGCGGGCCTGGACCCGGGAAGACAGCACACCGCAGTCCGGGCAGGCGCCTTCCCGTTCGACGGGCTCGACCAGCACCGTCCGGGTCTCGCCAGCACGCTCCGCAGAGAGCACAACATGGCCCTCCAAATTGAACAGAATCGACGCGGCATCGCACGTCTGCGTAATCTGTAACAAGGCTCGTAGTCCTCAGCAATAGATGTCTCGACAACACCTATGCTCGCAGGGCTACGAGCCCCTTCATTTGAAGGACACCACGCTAAAAGTTGATGAGCCACCAAACCCAGGTCCTCAACGGAATCTGATACATCCGACCTGACATCTCCGGAGTGTTTGGGGAAGGACTAACTCAACATATATCAGCTGACCGTCTGCCTGCGGTGGAAGAATTTGGACCTCCTCGTCGTCGCCGGCGCCACCACTGCGACAGTCGAGGGCAACAACACTACGGTCAACCACGTCAAAGGAACAGGCCGGGGATTCACCAACCTGGACAACCACAAAACACGTATCCTTTAGCGGAGCACCGCAGGCACAGCGGCATAAACTTCCGGCAGCAGTTCGTTCGCCACGAAAATTGAAGAGCGAATAGACTCACTTCGCCGCATTGACCATTTCACAAATAGCCATATTTGGGTTGAATGCCTCGCTCTCACAACCAAACCCGACGGTTCTTTAGCCTCGTCGTAGCGGCTAGTTGACCTTCCTGCCGGCAATTCGGCGCCAGTTACGACCGCGGTAGCTCGCGTATCGCCTAATGGCAAAAGCGTCCCTAAGTCCTGGAAAGCTGCTACGTTCTACCAGCAACGATGCCAAAATCACAAGACCGTCGCGAGCCCCCGCCATGAGACGGTTCCCAGGACGGAAACCGCCCAATGACCAACGCAAGAGGAATCGGTTGCGAACGCCTAGTAGGTCCGCAAGCCTATTGCCCCGCGCATAGCCCCTTACGCTCCTCACATGCGCAAATCCTTCCAGATGGACTACGGCGGAAGGAATCCCCAACTTGTTGGCCCGGATACCAAGCTCAGCGTCTTCACGATAAGCAAGGAACAAATCGTCGAAGAAGTGGCCAGACTCGCTACGGATCTGGTCGAATGAATTCCTACCAACTACCAAGCAAGCTCCCGTGACGCCGCTGACGACATCCTGCTGGCCGCTGCGGATCTTCCAGTGATCACCCTGAAACTTATCGAAGTGGCGTCCCGACCTCGTCCAATCGATTCCGGCGCTGTCAAAGGTCTGAGTCGAAACCCCAAGCTCTGTAACTCGACTGAGAGTGGGCCCGAAAAGGATGGCTTGCTCTTGCAGTTCAGTCGTGGCCGCAAGTCTCCTGAGCGACCCTGGCTGCAGCACAACGTCGGGGTTCAAGACTAGTACGGCGTCCGCGCCAAATTGAAACGCATTTTCCAGGAGATAGTTGTGCCCAGATGCAAATCCAAGATTGTCGAATCTATGATGCAAAAAGCATTTCGTTGCTCTACTCAATTCCTCCGTCAAAGACTCAATGGCAGAGAATTCTGTTCGCGTGCCGGACACCAGGATGTGTACTGAGGCGACATCATTCGCGTTTGTCAGAAGAGACTCCACCGTTCTGCTGAAATCATCTGATTTGGGCCTAAATAGTACGATCGTTACGCTCAGCAATGAACTTCACCAATCAGTCCGGCAACCTGTACTGCGCGAGTCTGCCAAGAGTGCTCGTTTCCGATCCGCTGCCGCCATTCCAGGCTGGGACCAGGGTCATCAAGCCACTCCGCGAGCGTGTCCTCAAGCTTTACCCCGTAGTCCAGAAGGTACGCGAAATCCTTCGGCAACGCGTGTGGCCAGAGCAATCGCGGGCAAATGACTCTCATGCCCAAGGCCGAGAGTGTGTACACCTTCATCAAATCCTGGCTCAAGGTATAGTCGCTTACCACGTGAGGCACAATAGCTGCGGTCTGCCGTCCGGCGAGTGCGGCCAAATCATCAACGGAAAGCCAGTCATAGACCTGCAATGCTGAACCTAATCGGTGCCTGAGACGGTCTAACAAGGCCAGCATTGTCGGATCCGATCCGGGCGCACCTATAACTACTTGGTCGAAATATTCCCGCGTACAAATTCTTTCGATGAGACCAAAGTCCGTGCGCCCCGCGAAAAAGTGGCCCAAAAGGATAAGCCGACGAGTCGGATCGTCGGCAGTTTCCAGTGCGGCGACGTCGGGATCAACCCCATTGGGAACTATGGCTGAGGATGGCAACCCTAATTTTGCGGCCATATAAGGGCTATTACACGTTACTCCGGATACTGTTACGCCCCCCCTCGCCACAGCCCTGTAGGATAAAGCACTAAGCGTTCGGTGCCATACATTGATATCTGGCGCGAGTGACCAATCATCGTAAAAGTCAATCCATTTTGAGCTTGGTTCGATCAGGGAATAAAAGACCGGCGAGAGCACCGCTCGCGTACTTCCGGCCCCGCGGAATCGACCTCCCGGCCACCACCTGCCGGCATTGACGTGTCCGGAAGCTGATGTCTGCCGCCCATGGAATAGGGTCTCATAGCTTTCATTAATGACACCAAGCTTAACCAGCTCGCGGGCCAATAGCACCGGCCTGGTATTTGTTTTGCCCCCCGGCGGTACCGCCCAAGCAACTTGATTAATCACGCGAAACTTCCCCTCTGCGGAAACTGCTGAGACTGATACACATGCCGAACGAGCCAGAGCGTTAGCGCCCCCGCCCGCGGGAATCTGCATGGGCCGGCCAACTCTGCCCCCTGCAATATGCAAGCCGAAGTCAGCATGCGTCCGCCGATTGCTGAGGGCCGTCGGAACCAAGTTGCAAAGCGGTAATTGAGCCGATAATTATTGAAGGGGCAACCGCCATTCCCGGCGACATGAGAAATGGAACCCCGCTATTTCGCTTCCATTCGAGAGCGCTAGTTAGGGTAGAAAAAACAAACATCGCAGGCAAAGGACCTGGAAGCAATATGCTTGGCAATGCCAGATCCCAATGGACTGCCAGTCCGCATACGATCAGGCCGAGAACGAATACAATAGCTCCCTTGAGGCGCGAATCCCGCATCTTTCGTGACAATGGCTGCCGCCTATCAAAGTTAACTGACATACGCAGGCGCATCCTTGCGGAAAAATAGGATGCACAGGAGCAAGACAAGTATCACTGTCTCTGCCAAGACTATTGTTGTCGCGGCCCCTTCAGCGTGCCACGAATTGATAAACGGTACCAGGGCCAGAACCCCAACGACTGCCCCTGCGAAGTTGGCCGTTATGGGCACCCACAGTCCCTTCCTCACTCTCAGCGTTGCCACCATCAGTGGATTTATCCAAAGAGGGATCGCAGACGCAGATAAAACAAGAATCGTTGACAGTACGTTTGACGCGATCAAGGTGTCCAGGGGAAGCGCCATGGCAACGAGGGCGCTTCCGCCGATCACACAGGTGCAAACAAGCCCTGCAACTGCTCCATTTCGAACCGTAGAGAGGGGGTTTGAACTATGGGCTCCTCCCTTGACGAGCAAGAGAGGGGCGCTAAGAACCGGAATCGATGTCAGGAGGATGATGGGATAGGAGGCCAGAGCCAGATATCCAGCTTCTGCCAACTGTCCAGTCTGTCCAAGGACAAACGTCGGAAGGCGCCAAATTAAGGCACTACATGCAGTTGTGGCCACAAAGGGGAATGTCGCCGACGCTAGTCGACGGACATCCGACCACGATGTTGACCACTCCCCGCGATTCGGGGACCGGCTAGCCACAAGTCCACCGATGACAGTAGCAATGCCGTAGCCGACAAGAATCCACTGAGGGTCGGCTGGCACCATCCAGGTCAGAATCATAAACAGAATTCCGATACCAGCCTTCTCCAGCAAGATGGACCGTTTTTCGCCAGTAGCATCAATCCTCAATACGATTCGATTGCTACTGTTCCTGGCGCTAAGCATATTGCCCAAGCAACACAAGATCACGATGATCGCGTTCCAGGGATCGTCGCCATCGATAACTTGGATCTGAGTACCAACCAGAATGGCCGTAGCACCTCCGGCCACTAACCCCCTATAGTAGGTCAGCGCAGAAATGACGGGGGCGCGACCTTTGGCGACGGTCCTGGACAAGAGCCACGTTGCAGCGCTATCAGTGCCGGAGTCAGCAAAAAGTGCTGCCGTCGCTGCAGCTGTTACCAACACAGCCACTTGTCCAAATTTATCGTGTTCTAGCCGCAGACTCGCAAAAAGTAGCGCCAATATCGGCAATCCGCGAGCAAAAGCTAGGACTCCACCATAAACGAGAGGGGATGACTTACTCATGCGGGTTTACAATCTGGTGCCCAAGATGGTTGCAATGTAGTTCCAAAGTTTCAAGCCTCTGTCTGTTTTCCCACATAGTCACATGCCGGAGCATCGGAGAAGTTCGAGCGGAGCGTCGACTCATAGCTCGAAAAAGCATTGGCCGTCATGATGCTCACGATCGCGCCAGATACGGGGTTGTCAGCACGATGACCCACTTGCGCAAGATGCAAACATATCCCTGCAAATCCAACGTTCAACTCCCCCGTTTTCCCAGTGACGCCCCCGCGGGCGGCAAGAGATCATTTCTTATACTTTAATGGACGGACCAGTTCTAAATGTCCAGATCGGCTTTGCCTCTAGTATCGGATCTTACGAGGACATTGCAATGGCCAAACCGGTGTGCTGGTTATCCTCGTGAAGGACCTCGTCATCATTGGTTCGGCTTGTGGCCGAGCGCAGGCTCTGCGACCTGGACTTCCAACCGTTCACGGGCGTGCCCTTTAGTCCAACGCCCAGCTAGCGCTTCATATCGATCGCAAACATCAGCCCAGGAATATTCAGATCGGGCCCGCCGTACCAAGTCCGCTGAGACATTTCCTTGGTCCACATCAATCATCGCACTGCGGATTGTCGCCGCTATGCTGGGCGCATCGGGTTCGACAAAAATACCCAGGTCCCCCAAGACTTCCCGATTGTAGACAGTGTCCCTAGCGACGACAGGTGCTCCGCAAGCCATGGCCTGGACTAAGGCCGGGTTAGTGCCGCCGACACTGTGTCCATGGAAGTAGACTCCAGAGTGCTGCCAGAGTGAGAGCAGCTTTTCGTCGTCGTTGACGTGCCCCATCCACGTCACATTCGAATACCTGCTCGCGAGGTCGGCCGCAGCCTCGTCGAATGCTCCTCCGTATCCGGAAGAGCCAACAATGACGACTTGATGATCGGCTGCTATATCAGGAATGGCTTCGAAAAACTCTCCAATGGTGTTTTCAGGAACAAATCTTGCCACAACTAGAACATAGTCGCGGCGCCTCAGGCCGGGCTCGATCGGGAGTGTTCCTGGGACGTCGCCACCATAGGGAATGAAAACGGAGTCGCGTTTAAACTCGCTTTTCCATATCCTCCGTATTTCAAGGGAGTCCGAGACTAGTTCATTGGCAAACCAGCCCGTGAACTTTGCACCCAGCCTAAATACCCTCTTGGCCGCACGGCCCCATTTCGCGCGGTTCCATTCAATACCGTCAACATTTACAATGGTCGGGACACCCCGCAGTCGCAATAGCGGCAGCCAAAACCCATTAGCCACGTTCATGACAATCGCTACATCGGGTTTGTGCACCAAGGCGTGAAGCACGGCGGTAAGTCCATATGAAAGTGTGCTGAGAGACTTAGTTTCGAACCCTCGAGTCGTCACACGGCTGATTCGCTCGTCCGTATCTGGGTCATCGTCCCGAGTCGAACCTGGCCGGCCGTAGACAGTCGTATTCCAGCCTGAATCAGCCAAATGGGGCGCCAACTTGCGTACTGCGGTCTCAAATCCCCCGTAGTAACTCGGGTAGCCTCGCGTTCCAATTATGGCCACCGACTTTGAAGTGCCCGTCCGTTTCTCAGGTTTCATAGTTCCCCACGCTTCCGAATTGTTATTCGATCATCCGCAAAAGCAGTCGCAAATAAAGTGCCAGGTTTCTCCATTCGCTGCGATCCCTCGACAGCGCGCACACTGAGTGGGAATCGGGCGGGCCGGCTCCTCATCAGGATGACATTTCGTCAAGTCAAACTGCACCTGCAGGACACTCCATTGGGCACGCCAGCGGCCCCACCCTAACACAACACGTAACTCGACACCGGTTCAGCGACGCCATGCACTCAAGGACTTCTCGGCTGAACGAGTCAGGCCGGGAGCCCGAGGAGGCATGCCACGGAACCACTCTTGACCAACGGTTCAGCCCGTCGTCGCACGTCATCGTCAGTAAGAAATCCTTGGCGTCAGGCGCGTTCTTTAGGTGCACCCACTTATTGACCTTTTCGTGCTCGGGTCACTTCCGCAGACCGGTAAAGTCATACTTCATGGGGAACGTGTTAGTCATAGGCGGCACCGGCTTCGTCGGTTCCAACTTTGTCCACTACGTTCTCTAGAGCACTGAGGATCACGTTACTGTCCTGGACGAGCTGACATAAGCGGGCAACCTGGAATCCGTGAGCGGTCTCCCGGAGGAGCGCTTCCGCTTCACGCCGGGCGATATCTGCGACGGGGGACTGGTTAGCGGGCTCGTTGCCGCCTGTGACGTCGTGGTTCCATTACGCGGCCGAGTCATACAAAGACAACTCCCTGCACGACCCACACCCCTTCTTGGACACGAACGTCATGGGCACCTACACTCATCGAGGCCGCCCGGAAGCACAACAAAGGCTTCCACCAAATCTCCACAGACGAAGTGCATGGAAGACCTGGAGGTCGATGACCCCGAAGTGTTCACCGAAAGGACCCCATTCAATCCATCCAGCCCGCACACTTCCATGAAGGCCGGCTCGGACTGTGATGCACGCTTGGGCCGCTCCTTCGGACCGCAGGCCAACGGTAACTGCTGCACAACTACGGCACATACCAGACCGTGGAGAAATTCGTCCCGCGCCAGATCACCAACGTGGTCAACGGAACCCGCCCCACGCTCTACGGCACCGGCGTGAACGTCCGCGACTGGATCCATGCCAACGACCACTCCTCCACCGTCCTGGCCATCCCCGCCAAGAGCCGCATCGGCGAGACCTACCTCATCGGCGCCTATGCGGCGAAATTGCGAACCGTGTCGCGGCCGGCTGTATCCTAGCGGTGGAACGCGCGCGGCGATTCATGACTTACTACAAATGGGGAATCTAATTGGGGACGATGCCGGATTGGCGCGTGCGGATATCCCGCAGACTGCGTGTTGTTGACGCTTTCGTCATTATTTGGGCTATTGCTGGAGCCTACATCGTTAGATTCGGGCTGGAGCCTAACTCCGTTGTGCAGGGCCAAGAGATAACGTACGTGTGGCTGTCGGTGGCTCTGGTCCTGGCTTGGTGGCTCATGCTCGGGGCTTGGAACTCAAGGCAGAGTCGTATCTTGGGCTCCGGTGCTGACGAATACAAAAGGGTTGCCGCTGCGTCCCTCTGGCTATTTGGGCTTGTGGCGATAGTTTCGTATGTGTTGCGAATCGATACGGCTCGCGGCTACGTGGGCATAGCCCTTCCTGCCGGTTTGTTCGGACTTATTCTCGCGCGTTGGCTACTCCGTCAACATCTAAGTGTCGACCGGCAAGTCGGAGACAGCATGTCGCGGCTTATCCTGCTCGGAGGCCCAAGCGCGGTCGCCCACCTGGCAACAACTCTGGCTGGAGCTAAACACGCAGGTTACCTACCTATAGCCGCCTACACTCCGGGCGTAGCGGACACGCTGCCTTCAGAGACCGTATCCGGCCTTCCGGTTCTCGGCCATGATCCAGACATCCATGCAATTCTTCGAGCGATCGACGACAGCATGGCGGACGCGGTTGCCGTATCCGCTGGCGTCCAACTTCACCCCCAGACACTCCGGCATCTTGGTTGGGAGCTGGCAGCTCGAAACGTGGGCCTGATAATGGCCCCCGCCCTAACAGATATTGCCGGCCCACGAATTCACACGCAGCAAGTCGCCGGCCTGCCTCTTATCCACGTGACTACCCCGACGCTGGAGGGCGGACAACGGGTCGCCAAACGACTATTTGACGTCGTCGTGTCCGGGATCCTAATTCTTCTGGCGGCGCCGCTTATGGCGGTCCTAGCCGTCTTCGTAAAGCTTGACAGCCGTGGGCCCATACTCTTTAGACAGGAGCGAGTGGGTATCGAAGGCGCCCATTTTGGGATGCTCAAGTTCCGCTCGATGGTCGTAGACGCAGAACAGCGCCTAGCCGAACTCGCCCATCGCAACGAAGGCAACGGTGTGCTGTTCAAGATCAGGAATGATCCCCGCGTCACGCGTGTGGGCGGATTCCTGCGGAAGTACAGCTTGGACGAACTACCGCAACTCTTCAACATCTTTGCTGGTTCGATGAGTCTCGTTGGGCCCCGTCCCCCTTTGCCCCACGAAGTAGAGGCTTATGAGCACGACGTTCGGAGGCGGTTGTTGGTCAAGCCTGGGCTTACCGGCCTTTGGCAGGTCAGTGGACGTTCCAATCTGTCATGGCAGGATTCGGTTCGTCTCGACCTCTACTACGTGGAGAACTGGTCCTTGGCCGGGGACCTCGTAATCATTCTTCGGACAGTCCGCGCCGTGTTTAACAGCACGGGCGCCTACTAAATACTTTCAAAGTCGGACGACTGCCCTCTTGGGGAAGGAACTAGAACAATGCGTATTTCAGTAATCGGCTGCGGTTATCTCGGAGCAGTACATGCAGCCTGCATGGCCAAACTTGGCCACGAAGTGGTCGGCATAGACGTGGATGCTCGCAAAATTGCTGAGCTCTCTGATGCCACGGCGCCTTTTTACGAGCCTGGTCTGGAAGAACTTCTGCGCGATGTTCAAGACACAGGCCGATTGACATTTACAACGGATATGTCCGCTGCCGAGGGGAGCGACGTCCATTTTATCTGTGTTGGAACACCCCAGAAGAAGGGCGAAAATGGGGCTGACATGACATACGTAGACGCCGCAACCCTGGCGCTCCTACCTCATATCTCGTCAGGAAACATCGTAGTTGGCAAGTCCACAGTTCCCGTCGGGACGGCATCACGCTTGGCGGGCCTGGTCCACGCACAGGAAGCGACAGCCCACTTAGTGTGGAATCCAGAGTTCCTCCGCGAGGGTCACGCTGTGTCTGACACGCTGAGTCCGGACCGCTTGGTCTACGGAGTGGCTGACGGGTCAGAGGACCACCCGGCAGTTGCCGTATTGGACGAAGTCTACGCTGGCTCGCTGGCTGGGGGGACGCCTCGCCTGGTTACGGACCACGCAACCGCCGAGTTGGTGAAGGCTGCCGCGAATTCGTTCTTGGCCACAAAAATATCCTTTATCAATGCGATGGCAGAAGTGTGCGAAGCCACCGGCGCCGATGTAACGAGGCTTGCTGACGCTATAGGCATGGACGACCGAATTGGACGCAAATTCCTGCAAGCAGGCATCGGCTTCGGCGGAGGTTGCCTTCCGAAAGACATACGCGCGTTCATGGCACGAGCCGGTGAACTCGGCGCAGACCAAGCCCTCACTTTTTTGCGGGAAGTCGACGCCATCAATATGCGACGTCGTTCACGGGTAGTGGAACTGACACGCGAAATCTGTGGCGGGACGTTACTCGGCAAACGAATTACAGTTTTGGGTGCAGCTTTCAAGCCAGAAAGTGACGACGTCCGCGATTCCCCTGCTCTCAGCATTGCTGCGCAGCTTCAGCTTCAGGGTGCCGTTGTCACAGTGACCGACCCCAAGGCCCTTCCCAACGCTTCGAAACGGTTCCCGGAACTTGATTATGAAGCCGACCTCGAGAAAGCAATCGACAAGGCCAACGTATTGCTTCTCCTCACGGAATGGCAGCAATACCGGAGCCTGGATCCGTACGAGCTTGGCTCCCTTGTTTCGTCGCTGCACATTCTCGACGGACGTAATGTGCTCGACGCTGCCAAATGGCGCGCCGCGGGCTGGACGTACCGCGGTATGGGACGGCCCTAACTATGGCGCGCACTGATGATGCATCAGCCACAGAACCCAAGAACCGCGGTTTGACAGGCGACTCGCGGTCCACGGACATCCAAGTTGGCCGAAGAGAGAATCGTCGTCGTCTGGTGACCGTGGCAGCATGGCTGGCGGCCGCTGCCATCTTGATTGTTGCCTCCGCAATTTGGCTGGGCGCAAAGGCAAACATTGTTAGAAACGAGCTCGACGCTGCGACGCGACTGATACCAGTACTCAAAGCGAACATCGCAGAAGATAAACCAGAAGCGGCTAACGACACAGTCGATCAGTTGCGTTCACACACAGCAGCGGCGCGCGATGCAGCAGGAGATCCACTTTGGACTTTAGCCAAAGCCATTCCAGGACTGGGGGCAAATTTTAGTGCGGTCGCGGAGGTAGCGCGCTCCGCCGATGATGTCGCCACACTTGGTGTTTCTCCTCTCGTCAAGGTGTTCAACTCGCTCAACTGGGACAGTCTTCTTCCCAGCGCCAGCGGGACCGACTTAAAGCCGCTTCAGAATGCCTCTCCGAGCGTCATGTCTGCGGCACATGCGGTGCGGGTCTCAGCGGAAAGGCTAGACAGGATAGATATCAACACCTTGTTGCCTCAGGTTGCCGGGCCACTGACAAGTGCCAGAGAGCAACTGCAGGCGGTGACGGGTGCTCTGGATGCGGCGGCAGACGCCTCCAGAATCGTCCCCGGCCTGATGGGGGCGGAGGGTCCGCGCACCTATCTTCTTATGATCCAAAACAATGCCGAAGCCCGGGCGTCAGGAGGCATCCCTGGCGCACTGGCGGTGCTCACCTTCGACAAAGGAAAGCTGACGCTGGGAAGCCAGCGTACAGCGGGCGACTTGGGGGTTATGTCTCCACCCGTGCCTGTGGATGCGGAACAACAGCAGATCTACTCCGGGCGCCTCGGTACGTTCATGCAAGATGTCAACCTGACCCCCGACTTCCCCACCACCGGCAGAACTGCACAGGCCATGTGGGAGAGGAAAACGGGACAAAGAGTCGATGGCGTGATTTCAATGGACCCGGTCGCGTTGGGCTACATATTGGAAGCCACTGGTCCGGTCAAAGTAAGCAACCCGGAGCTATTGTCGTTGGCTGCCGGAATGCCGACAGAATTGTCCGGCAAGAATGTTGTACAGACGCTGCTCTCCGACGTCTATGCGAGAATCGAACAACCCAAGCTGCAGGACGCCTATTTTGCCGGCGTGGCACAGGAAATTTTCTCGGTTCTGTCCAGTGGCAAGGGGGACTCAAAAGGTCTCATCGACGGCATCACGCGCGGTACGGCTGAGGGACGAGTGATGGTTTGGTCCGGAGCGGACGACGAACAGTCCATCATTGCGAAGTATCCCTTGAGCGGCTCAATCGCTGGTGTCAGTGTCCATCCTGCCCAGTTCGGCGTGTACTTCAACGATGGCACCGGCGCCAAGATGGACTACTACGTCAAGCGAACTGTCCAGCTCGTTGAAGAATGCACGGCTGACGAGTATGACCAGATCAAAGTGCGCATCACCAGCACGAACACAGCACCCGCAGATGCGGCAACTTCACTGCCGGCCTACGTGACCGGAGACGGCGCCTTCGGTATCCCGCCTGGCACTGTACAGACCAACATCACGTCCTACGGTCCGGTGCAAGCCAACGTTGAAACCGCTATGCTGCAAGGCAAGAGGATCCCGTTGGCTGTCGGTCGGCACAGCGGACGACCGGTCGGAACTGTGACGGTCATCTTGGCTCCCGGTGAGACAAAGATCGTCGACATGACCTTTAGCAAGATCGTCCAGCATACTGAGCCAGTGTTGGTTTCCACGCCCACAGTTCAGGCGGTGAAAGACGTCGTATTGAAGACAAAAGCCGCAGACTGCTCGCCCGCTAAATAGACAGGGTGTTAACAGTATGTAAAGCGTCTGGATTCACTTTGGTCACACCCGCCTCCAGGTGCTATCGTCTACGTGGGCAGGACAAATGAGATTTCAACCTACGGTCACTCGGGGGGCCAGAAATCTCCAACATGATGTGACACTCGCATAAACGGTCTCAGGGGGACAAATTGAAGAAGTCTATTGCTGCGCTCGCGCTCGCAGGCACCATCGCACTCACCGGTGCAGTTCCGGCTATGGCCGTCAACGCACCGTACCCGGCACCGAGCACCGGCACCGGCGGTCAGGGAACCGTCGACGACGGCACAGTAACGCCGGGCCAGACGTTTACATTCTCGGGAACTGGCTTCCTTGCCGGTGAAACGATTACCATCACCATCACCATCACGAGCACGCCTCAGGCGCTGGGGAACGGCGTGTCCGGTGGGGCAAGCCTTGCCGTTCCGTCCAAGATCAACATTGTAGCTGCTCCGCAGACCTTCACCACGACGGCAGCGTCCGACGGATCGTTCGCTTTTCCGCTCAGCCTTAGCGAAGCGGGAACCTACACGCTCACGGCCGTTGGAAATACCTCGGGCCACAGGGTTTCCGTTCCGGTGACCGTAGCTGCTGCAGCAGGGACCGGTACGGGTCTGGCAAACACCGGTGGTAACACGGCTGCCGGCGCTGGCCTGGCCAACACAGGCGCTGACTCCAGCCTCATCCTGTGGTCGCTGGTTGGTGGCGGCGCACTCGTAGCAGGCGCTGCTTCGGTAGTAGTAGTTCGCCGCCGCGCCAACGCAGAGGCTTCCGCATAGGCGCTAGGTACCAAAAGCTCTAAAAGAGGCGGTTGATTTCCMGGATTTCCGGGAAATCAACCGCCTCTTTGCTTGTTCCGCCCCGACAGCTCCGGGCTCGCGCAAAAAATGCCCAAGGCGAAACTCGCGTCGGGCATTTTTCGTACGTTCTTTCTGGCTCAGCCGTTGAATTCCTTCATCCACGACTTCAGGTCTTCGCCGAACTCGGCTCGTTCAGAAGCAAGAGTAATCACAGCCTTCAGGTAGCTGAGCTTGTCACCGGTGTCATACCGCCTGCCGCGGAAGACGACGCCGTAAACTCCGGAACCCTCCCCCTCGCCGGCCGCCAGAGTCTGCAAAGCGTCCGTCAACTGGATCTCCCCGCCGCGGCCAGGCTCGGTCTCTTCAAGCACATCGAACACAGCGGGGTGCAGGACGTAGCGGCCGATCACGGCCAGGTTAGATGGGGCCTCCTCAACAGAAGGCTTTTCCACCAGGCTGTTGACACGGACGTAGTCCTCACCTTCGATCGCTGAGATGTCAGCGCAACCGTAGGCGCTGATCTGGGAGGACGCCACCTCGATCAACGCTATGACCGAGCCGCCCGTCTTCGCCTGGACCTCCACCATCGTCGTCAGAAGCTCATCCCGCTCGTCGATCAGGTCGTCACCAAGAAGGACGGCGAATGGCTCGTCACCGACGTGCTGGCGGCCGCACAGGACCGCATGGCCCAGACCCTTCGGCTCACCCTGGCGCACGTAGTGGATCGGTCCTAGACCGGAGGCGTGCTGGACGGCATCCAGGCGGACCTGGTCTCCCTTGACCTCGAGTGTCCGCTCCAGGTCCGGGGCGCTGTCGAAATGATCCTCAAGCGCACGTTTGCTGCGGCCGGTGATCATCAGGACGTCGGTCAGGCCAGCTGCGACAGCCTCCTCAACGACGTACTGGATGGCCGGCGCGTCTACTACCGGCAGCATTTCCTTCGGCATTGCCTTGGTGGCAGGCAGGAAGCGCGTGCCCAAACCTGCTGCCGGAATAACGGCTTTACGGACTGATTTCCCCAACGTTGTCATGACTGAACCCTACAAATTGACTTGCAAAATGCGAAATTTGCGCCGCAGATTTCGGCCCTATTCGAGGCTCGCGTAAGTTCGTATGTATGGGGAAATGGCGTCAGGCAGGAGCAGTGCTCCCGGCACGAGCGCTTTTGGCCCTGTACCTGGCCGGACTCGCTCTCGTGGCGTTCTGGCCAACCCCTGTTGACCGGCCGGTCGCGGGCCGCCTGCAGATGGTGCTCTTTGCCCTCCACACGGCCGGGCTGCCGGAGTTGATCAACTACAGTTTCGTGGAGTTCTCTTCCAACATCCTCATATTTGCGCCGATTGGCGCCCTTGCCGCGTTGGCATTTCCGTCTTTCCACCGCGGACGGATTGTCTTGGCCGGATTCGCGGCCTCATGCGGCATGGAGTTGGGGCAACAGCTGTTTCTGCACGACAGGTTCCCGAGTGCGATGGATATCGTTGCCAATACGGCGGGCGCGATGTTGGGGCTCTGGGTTTTGCGTGTGCTTGAGGAGTGGTTGCGGCAGGGTGGTTTCGACAAGCTCAACCAGCGGTAGGTTTCTTGATTTCGACAAGCTCAATCAGCAGATTACGACAGGCTCAATCAGCGGCGGATTTCTTGATTTCGACAGGCTCAATCAGCGAACGGTTTCGACGGGGTCAATCAGCCCTTGAACTTGGGCTCGCGCTTCTCCTGGAACGCCCTAAAGCCCTCGGCATAGTCTTCGCTCTTGCAGAGCCTCGCCTGCTCGGCGTTCTCTTCCTTCATCGACGCCCACAGCCCCAGGCGCTGGTCGCGGATGTGCGCCACCAGCTCCTTGCTCGCCTTGAACGCACCCGTCGCCCCGGTTGCCACCTTGGCCACGATCGCCCGGGTGGACTCCAGCAGCTCTTCCGCCGGCATCGCCCTGCTGAACATCCCCTTCGCCACGGCCTCGGCGCCGCTCATCAGCTCCGCCGTGTAGATCAGGTCCAGCGTCCGGTGCATGCCCAGCCGCTCCGTGAAGTACCAGTGCCCGCCCGAATCCAGCGTGGCCCCCAGCTTGGCGAACGGCGAGCCAAACTTCGCGTTCTCCGCCACGTACACCACGTCCGTCGCCAGCAGCAGGCCCAGCCCCACGCCCAGGCAGGCCCCCTGGACGGCCGCGAACGTCGGAGCCGGGAACGAGCTCATCTTCTGCAGCAGCGGCTGCACCAGCCTACCCAGGTATGCCTCGGCGTCGTCGCTCTCCGGCGTCACGCCGGCGATGTCCCGGCCCGCGCAAAAGGCGCGGCCCTCTCCCCTGAGCAGCAGCGCCCGCACCTCATCGCGCGAGGCAGCGGCAGCAGCGTCGTCGTACGCCTGTGTTAAATCCCGGAGCGCCTGCTCATCAAGGGAGTTCAGCTTGTACGGTGCGTTGAGGACGACTTCGGCGATGCCGTTGGCGATGGAGAGGGAGATCATTCGGTCCTTCTTTCGGGTTTCGACGGGCTCGGTTTCGACAAGCTCAACCAGCGGTTCTTGGTTCGCTGGCTCAACCAGAGGGTCTCTTGGTTTCGACAGGCTCAACCAGCGGTTCTTGGTTTCGAGGTCTCGACAGGCTCGACCGGCGGTTCGGTTTGTTGGTCTCGACAAGCTCGACCGGCGGGTCTTTGCTTTCGACAGGCTCGACCAGCGGGTCCTTTGGTCTCGACAAGCTCGACCGGCGGTGACTACACGTCGAAGTCGACGGTGACTTCCTTGCTCGTCGGGTGGGACTGGCAGGTCAGCACGTAGCCCCTGTCCAGTTCATCCTGCTCCAGCGCGTAGTTTTCGTCCATGGTCACGGTGCCGGTGACCACCTTGGCGCGGCACGTGCCGCAGACTCCCCCGGCGCACGCGAACGGCACGTCCGGGCGGACGCGCAGCGCCGCGTTGAGGATTGACTCGCGGGCGTGCGTGGGGCTGGCCACGTCGCCCTGCAGGCCGTCCAGCTTGAACGTGATCTTGTACGTCTCCTTGGACTCGTCCTCGATGACGGGACGGCCGGCGTTGCCCTCGGGCCGGTCCGGTTTGCCGGAAGTGAACAGCTCGAAGCGGACGTGCTCCGGCTTCACGCCGCGCTCGGCCAGGGTGTCCCGGCACAGCTGCACCAGCTCGAACGGCCCGCACAGGAACCACTCGTCCACGTCGTCCGCGTGGATGGCCGTGCCCAGCAGCGCCCGCAGCTTCTCGGCGTCGATCCTTCCGCTCAGCAGCGGCGCGATCCGCTGCTCGCGGGACAGCACGTGGTGCAGCGCCAGGCGCGACGGGTACCTGTCCTTCAGGTCCGCGAGCTCCTCCAGGAACATCACGTCCATGGCCGCCTTGTTGGCGTAGATCAGGTCGAACCGGGTCTCCGGGTTCGCGGCCAGCAGCGTGCGGGCGATCGCGATCACCGGGGTGATGCCCGAGCCCGCGGCGATCGCCACAAAGCTGCCCGGCTCCCCCGCCAGCTCGCTTGCCATCTGCTGGGGGCGGTTCATGGAGTTCATGACATTCTGGTCCACGGCCCGGCCGTCCCGGCCGTGCTTGGAGACGAACGCGCCCATGGGGCTCATCACGTCCAGGGTGTCCCCGGCCTTCAGCTCGGCGTTAGCCCACGTGGAGAACAGCCCGCCCAGGTCCTTCTTGACGGCCACCCGGATCTCGCTGGTGCCGTCCGCGAAGCTCCGCGGCTCGGCGCAGATGGAGTAGCTGCGGCGGATTTCCTTCGGCTCGCCGTTCTCATCCGGCAGCGTGGTGCGCAGGGCCACGTACTGGCCGGGCAGGTAGTCGAACTGGCCGGCCAGTTCGGCCGGCACCGCGAAGGTCACCTCGATGGCATCCTCGGTGAGCCGGCGCACCTCCGCGACGGTGAGGGTGTGGAAAGACGGACGACGGCGGCCGGTGGCCTGCGCCGATTCGGCGGCGGCCTGGCGGACAACAGGCATGGGAGATTCCTTACAGGACTTTGAAGTAATCGAACGGTTCCTTGCACTCCTGGCACACGTACAGGGCCTTGCAGGAGGTGGAACCGAAGCGGGTGAGTTCCTTGGTGTTCAGCGACGAGCACTGCGGGCATTTCACGGCCAGGCTCAGCCTCACCGGGCCGGAGTGTCCCCCGGCGGCGGCGCGGCCGCTGGGCGGGGCGATGCCGTACTCCTGCAGCTTGGCCTTGCCGGCGTCCGTCATCCAGTCCGTGGTCCAGGCCGGAGCGAGCACCAGCTCCACGTGGACGCTGGGGTAGCCCTCCTTGCGGAAGGCGGCCTTGAGGTCGTCACGGATGGCATCCATCGCGGGGCAGCCCGAGTACGTCGGCGTGATGGTGACCTGGACAGCGGGCACCAGCCCGCCGTCGTCGAACAGCCGGACGCTGCGGAGGATCCCCAGATCCTCAATGCTGAGCACGGGGATTTCCGGGTCGCACACCGTGGCGGCGACGGCCCATGCCTTCTCCTGGGCGCTGACCTCCGCGATCCGGGTGCCCGGTTCCTGAACGTACACGGCGGTCACCAGCTTGCTCCGGGATGCTCCCGGGCCAGCACCTGCATCTCCGCGAGGATGTAGCCCAGGTGCTCGGAGTGCTTGCCGCGGCGGCCGCCGCCCGGTGCGAACGGCACCTGCGGAACCTCCAGCTCAGCCTCGGCGAGGATTTCACCGGTGAGGCGGTCAAAGTCCGCCTTCAGGCTGGAAGGCTCGACGGCGGTGCCGGCTTCAGCCAGGCGGCGGGTCAGCTCGTCATCAACGAAGAGCTCGCCCACGTACGGCCAGATGAGCTTCAGGCCGTGGATGATCCTTGCCCGCGACTCCTCGGTGCCGAGGGCGAGGCGGAGGATCCACTGGGCGCTGTGGTCGCGGTGGTAGTCCACTTCCTTCACGGCCTTGGCGGAGATGGCGGCGAGCGTGGCGTCTGTGGACTTGGTCAGCCGGCTGTACAGCTCGAACTGGTAGTAGCTCACCACGAACTGGCGGGCGATGGTGACCGCGAAGTCGCCGTTGGGCTGCTCGAACAGGTGGGCGGAGCGGAATTCGTGCTCGCGGCGGAAGTAGGCGAGATCGTCCTCGCTCTTCTCGTTGAGGCCGCCGGCGTAGCTGAGGAACGAGCGGGCGTGGCCCAGCTGGTCCAGGGCGATGTTGCCCAGGGCCACGTCCTCCTCGAGCTCGGGGGCCCGGGAGATCCAGTGGCCCAGGCGCTGGGCGAGGATGAGGGCGTCGTCGCCGAGGCGCAGCGCGTACTCGGCCGCGTCCTCGGAGGGCTTCACCAGGCCGGTGCGGACCTCGAGGGCGATGTCCTCCGGGCGGAGCGCGTTGCCTGGCGTGATGCGGGTGGCGCTGGCGGACGAGTCTCCGCTGCCTGCGACCCCGACCGAGATGTCGCCGTGGCCGGTGGTCTCTTCGGTGTGGGTTTCGGTGTTCGTTGCGGGAGTGGTCAAGCTTTCAGAATTCACAGGTGCTTCACTCCTTCGCTCTTGGTGTAGTACGTGGCGTGCCGGTAGTCCTTGCCCTGCGGGGACTCGAAGAACGAACCCTTCGCATCGGGATCGCTGGCGGCGATGGCGTCGGCCGGGACCACCCAGATGGACACGCCTTCGTTGCGGCGGGTGTAGAGGTCGCGGGCATTGCGCAGGGCCATGGCCGCATCCGGCGCGTGCAGGCTGCCCGCGTGGACGTGGCTAAGCCCGCGGCTGGACCGGACAAAGACCTCCCAGAGCGGCCAGACGTTGCCGGTGGAGCTGGTTGAGCTTGTCGAAACCGAGCTGGTCGAAACCCCGCTGGTTGAGCCTGTCGAAACCGAGCTTGCCGAAACCGGGATTTCGACAGGCTCAATCACCGGGGCAGCTGAAGGCTCAATCACCGGGGCCACCGGGCCGGCCGGGACCTTGGCGGCCGAGCTTTCTACTGCTCCGGCGGAGCTGGCCGGTACTTCCGGGTTGCCGTGGGGGCTCATGCTGCGTATTCCTTTTCTGCGTGCTTGCGTGCCTGTTTTGCCGCATAAGCTGCGGCTGCTTCGCGAACCCAGGCGCCGTCGTCGTGCGCTTCGCGGCGGCGCTCAAGCCGCTGCGCGTTGCAGGGGCCGCGGCCGGCCAGGACTTCCTTGAACTCTTCCCAGTCCAGCGGGCCGTGCTCCCACTTCCTGGTTTCCTCGTTGAAGCGGACTTCGCTGTCCGGGAGGGTGAGGCCAAGGACGCGGACCTGCTCCACCATCATTCCGACGAAGCGGCTGCGCAGTTCGTCGTTGCTGAAGCGCTTGATGTTCCAGGCCATGGACTGCTTGGAGTTGGGTGAATCGTCGTCCGGCGGGCCGAACATCATCAGGGCCGGGGCGTACCAGCGGTTCACGGCGTCCTGGGCCATCTGCTTCTGCGCGGGGGTGCCGTTGGAGAGTTCCAGCAGGATCTCGAAGCCTTGGCGCTGGTGGAAGGACTCTTCCTTGCAGATGCGGACCATGGCACGGCCGTACGGTCCGTAGGATGCGCGGCAAAGGGGCACCTGGTTGCAGATGGCGGCGCCGTCAACCAGCCAGCCGATCGCGCCCATGTCCGCCCAGGTCAGTGCCGGGTAGTTGAAGATCGAAGAGTAGCGGGCCTTACCGGCGATGAGGTCGTCCATCATCTTGTCGCGCGGCTGGCCGAGGGTCTCGGCGGCGGAATAAAGGTACAGCCCGTGGCCGGCCTCGTCTTGGACCTTGGCCATAAGGATGGCCTTGCGCTTCAGGCTCGGCGCGCGGGAGATCCAGTTGGCCTCCGGCTGCATGCCGATGATCTCCGAGTGCGCGTGCTGCGAGATCTGGCGCAGGAGGGTCTTGCGGTACGCGGCATGCATCCAGTCCTTCGGCTCGATCCGGGAATCCTGGGCCATGACGTGGTCAAAGTACGCCTGCCCTTCCGCCTCGAGCTGTGCCGCCCGCTCCTGATCCTCTGGGGACAGTGCCTCCGGCACTGGCTGCAGATTCTGCGCTGCCATGGTTGCTCCTATGCATTCACGTGCGTCCTCGGAAATAATTACCGACCGTTCGTTCAGGATATGCGGAAGGTTTGGAGGGCGTCAAGCACGGGGCGCACACAAAAGCGCCGCTGGCTTCTCTTGAAGACAGCGGCGCTTGAGTGCAACCACAGGGTTTTGCAGGGGTCGTACTACTTGAGGTAGACGGCCAGCGCTTCACCGGAGTTACGGGGTTCAAAACCAGCTCCGCGAATTTTCTTCAAATCCAGTGCGCTGTTCAGGGGCCTGGGAGCGGCTGGTTTGCCCTTGAAGTACTCCGCTGTGCTGACACCGGTTACGTGGTCCCTGGACGAGCCGGTGAGCTCGTAAACGTCTGCGGCAATATCCGCCCAAGACTGTGGCTCACCGTCGTTGCTGAGGTTGTAGGTGCCATATGCCGACTGGGAGTCGAGCAGGTGCTTTATGCCGGCGGCAATATCTTCGGTGAACGTGAGCCGGCCGATCTGGTCGTTGACCACCGATGGCCTGATGCCCCGTTGTGCCAGAGAGGCCATGGTGCGGACAAAGTTGCTGCCTTCACCGATCACCCAACTCGTCCGCACGATGTAATGCTTGGGGACCACACTGACCACTGCGTCTGCAGCTGCCTTGGTCTGTCCGTAGACACCAAGAGGAGTGAACGGTTCGCTTTCATCGTGGGGCCCCCGGGCGCCGTCGAAAACGTAGTCGGAAGAGACATGCACCAGGGCCAGGTCATGCTCAACCGCAGTCCGAGCAAGACGCGCTACCGCTCCAACATTGACTTCCCATGCCGCTGCCCGGCCATCAGCGGTCTCAGCTGCATCTACAGCTGTATAGGCAGCTGCGTTGATGATGGTGCTGTAGTTTTTCCAGTTTCGGCTGCTGAAGGCTGCGTCGCTGGATAAATCGAACTCCGCCCGACCTGCAAATTCGACCGACTCATCGCCGTCGTAGGCTGCACGCAGGGCCTTACCAAGCTGGCCATACGCACCTAGGACGAGGGTTTTCTTGGGCGCCATGGGGACGACTTCTGCCAGACGCGGGTGCGCCTTGTCCTTGTCCGAAAGCTCCGCCTGGTCCAAGGGAATCGGCCACCTGATTCCGGCGGTTTCATCGGCGAGATTAAGGAACGTGTATTGACCCTGCCCATCTGCTGACCAGTGGTCGTTGACGAGGTAGGTGTATGCCGTGTCGTCCTCTAGGGTCTGGAAAGCGTTGCCCACTCCCCGCGGAATGAAGATTGCCTGGCTGGGGTCCAATTCGGCAGTAAACACGGCGCCAAAAGATGGGCCCTCGCGCAGGTCCACCCACGCACCGAAAATCCTGCCGGTCGCGACGGAAATGAACTTGTCCCACGGCTCGGCGTGGATCCCGCGAGTGGTTCCGGCCTTTTCGTTGAAGGAAATATTGTTCTGGACCGGCCGGAAATCCGGCAGCCCGAGGGCGATCATTTTTTCGCGCTGCCAGTTCTCCTTGAACCAGCCGCGGTTGTCGCCGTGGACCGGAAGGTCGTAGAGGACGACGCCGGGAATTGGAGTTTCGTGTGCTGAAAGAGGCTTGGAGAACGCGATCGGCATCGTCTACTGGCCCTGTTCCTTGTACTTTGCTTCCGTGGCGGCCTTCTGAGGACGCCACCAGTCCTGGTTGTCCCGGTACCAGTCAATGGTGTTCTCGATGCCCGAATCGAAATCCGAGAACTCCGGCTGCCAGCCCAGCTCGTCGCGGAGCTTGGATGAATCGATGGCGTAGCGCAGATCATGGCCGGGGCGGTCCACAACGTGGTCGTACGCGTCCGGAGCCTCTCCCATGTGCTTAAGGATCAGCTCTACGACGTCCTTATTGTTCTTCTCACCATCGGCGCCAATCAGGTATGTTTCCCCGATCCGGCCTTTGGCGATGATCGCAAGGACTGCTGAGGAATGGTCGTTGGCGTGGATCCAGTCCCTGACGTTCTCGCCCTTGCCATAGAGCTTGGGCCGGATACCGTCGATCACGTTGGTGATCTGCCGAGGTATGAACTTTTCGACATGCTGGTATGGACCGTAGTTGTTCGAGCAGTTGCTGATCGTCGCCTGCAGGCCGAAGGACCGCACCCAGGCGCGCACCAGCAGGTCCGAGCCAGCCTTGGTGGAGGAGTACGGGCTGGACGGGTTGTACGGCGTCTGTTCCGTGAAGCGTTCCGGATCGTCCAGTTCGAGGTCGCCGTAAACCTCGTCGGTGGAGATGTGGTGGAACCGCTTGTTGTGGTTCCGTGCGGCCTCGATGAGTGTGTAGGTGCCGATGATGTTCGTGTCCAGGAACGGGCGAGGGTCATGCAGTGAGTTGTCGTTATGTGACTCCGCAGCGTAATGAACCACCACGTCGCAATCAGCAACCAGGCCGTCCACGAGAGCTGCATCCGCGATGTCCCCTTCGGCAAGCTGGAATCGGCCTGGGGGCAGCCCAGCCAAGGAGGCCCGGTTTCCTGCGTAGGTGAGCTTGTCCAAGACCGTGACGGCGTCATCTGTGTGATTGAGAACGTAGTGGACGAAGTTGGAACCAATGAAGCCGGCGCCACCGGTCACGAGGAGTTTCTGCATGATTTCCATAGTTCCATAGCGCCACTGATTTGGTTGAACTTCGAATTGCCCGGAAACTTGGACTTATGCGCGGAATTATCCTCGCCGGGGGGACCGGTTCAAGACTTCATCCAATCACGTTGGGGATCAGCAAGCAGCTGGTCCCCGTCTATGACAAACCGATGATCTACTACCCGCTTTCTACGCTGATGCTCGCGGGCATTCAGGACATCCTGATTATCACCACGCCTCACGACGCCGACCAGTTCCAGCGGCTTCTCGGCGACGGCAGCCAATTCGGCGTCAACATCACGTACACCCAGCAGCCGTCCCCGGACGGATTGGCCCAGGCCTTCGTCCTCGGCGCGGAACACATCGGCGACGGACCCGTTGCGCTGGTGCTAGGGGACAACATCTTTTATGGCCAGGGCATGGGTACGCAGCTCCGCCGGTTCGCCAACATCGATGGTGGAGCGATTTTCGGTTACCGGGTCGCGGACCCTACTGCCTACGGAGTGGTGGAGTTCGACGCCACGGGCAGGGCCATCTCCCTCGAGGAAAAGCCGGAACACCCCAAGAGCCATTACGCGGTACCGGGACTCTATTTCTACGACAACGACGTTGTGGAAATCGCCCGGAATCTCAAGCCCTCGCCCCGTGGAGAGCTTGAAATTACGGATGTGAACCGGGAATACCTCCACCGCGGCAAACTGCAGGTGGAGATCCTTCCCCGCGGTACAGCATGGCTGGACACCGGAACATTCGACTCCCTCAACGAAGCGTCCGAATTTGTCCGGACCGTCCAGAAGAGACAGGGCCTCTCAATCGGCTGCCCCGAGGAAATTGCCTGGCGACTCGGCTTCCTCAGCGACGATGAGCTCCAGGATCGGGCCGCGCCCTTGGCCAAGAGCGGCTACGGCCGCTACCTTCTGGACCTGCTCGCCGAGGATGCTGCCGAGAACCCGGAGCGTCTGGAACTGTCTCTCCGCTGATTGACGTTCGGTTGCGGCGTTCATTCGTCGTGGGCGCTAACAGACATGCCAGATGTCGATGCCGGGCATTCTCTTCAGATCTCAGTGCCCTTGAAGGGGCAGACGTCCCTTCGACGGATCATGGGAGCAGCACCGCGAAGAGGTCCGTCTCAACCTGGCCTCTTCCCGCCAGTGCGAGGAACTTGGCAGCACCCTAGCGTTTTCCCAAGGTCTGGAACCCACAGTTGTTGCTAGGGGCAACCGTTGCAGAAATTCTCACCCCATGAGGCGAAGGAGTTCCTCGTGGTCATGTTCGGTCTCGGAATCACACCTATAGGTTGACGACCGGGGCGGCTGAATTGGCTTGCGCCCCCACGCCAAGGAGGCCAGAGCATGTCTGAGGAATCTGCAAACACGGGCGCGCTGCCACGCCGTACGCTGCCACGCCGTACGCTGCTGCGCCTGGGGGCGGCCGGAGGAGCCGCCGCCGCGCTCGCGGCCGCACAGACCTGGGCCGCTCCGCTACTGGCTCAGAGAGGACTGCTCTCCCCCGACGGCGCCTTCGCCGCCACCTCCACGGCACTCAGCGACGGCCTGTTCTACATTGAACAGTTCCCTACGAGCCCGCTGATCATCTCACCGTTCAACGACCCGCTGCCCATCCTGAAGGCGCTGGCCCCGGTGCCGAAATCGGTCTACAGCGCCTGGCGGAATCCGCCGGGCCCGGGGCCGGGCCAGCAGAACTCGCTGCGAAACCAGCAGCACCAGATCTGGCCCAACAAAATCGGCTATCCGGACCCGATCGTCTACAAGATCGATCTGCTGCTCCGGACCCATGCGTTCACCACGTCCCAGGTGCTTCCGATCGATGTGCACGGGCGGCCGGCGATCTCTTTTGACGCGAAGCGCAAGACGTACCCCGCCGGCACAAAACGGACCTTGCCTCCCAGCGCGATTTACGGCTTCAACGGCGGCTTTCCGGGAGCGAGGATTAACGCGGAGTACGGCAAGCCGGTCCTGGTCCGGTTCGAGAACCACCTGGCCGAGAACCCGCTGAACCTGGACCGCCAGGACTTCGGCGCCCCGGACCTGTCCTTCCTCACCCACCTGCACAACGGCCACACCGCACCGGAAAGCGACGGCAACCCCCACTACTCGATGATCGCCGGGCCCAAGCACCGGGGCTACCGGCCGGGAATGTTCGTCGACAACCTGTATCTGAACTACCCCTCCGGCGGGGACGACCGCGAAAAGCAAAGCTTCTACTGGTTCCACGACCACGCGATGGACCACACCGGCGCAAACGTGTACAAGGGCATGGTGGGCGTGTACCCGCTCTACGACCCAAAGAACGGCATCGACACCGGCGACGAGCGCCGGGGACTGCGACTGCCAGGGGTCCGCACCAACAACCCGGACGGATCCTTCGACGTCAAATACGACATCCCGCTGGCGTTCTTTGACTGCCGGCTCGACGACGGCGTAACCACGCATCAGGACTTCCACGACGGGCTGGGCGAGTACCCGGCCGCCAAGAACCCGGCAACCCACCCCGAATGGTGGGGCAAGACGTTCTACAAGCACTTCCCCAACCACGGGTTCGTCGGCGACCTTTTCACCGTCAACGGGACGGCCTTTCCGGTGCTGGAGGTGAAGCGGCGCAAATACCGGCTTCGGTTCCTGGACTGCTCCGTGGCCCGCATCTACGAATTCAAGCTGATGACCTCCACCAAGGGACCGAAGTCCTCGGCGTCGCTCGGGTACAACGGCGACGAACTCCAGGGCCAGTACCGGATCGAGGACGGCCAGCAGTGCATGCAGTTCACCCAGATCACTGCCGACGGCGGCCTTCTGCCCTTCCCGCTCACACGCAACTCGTTCGAGCTGTGGCCCGCGAAGCGCCGCGAGGTGATCGTTGACTTCACCAAGTACCAGGACGGCACACCCACCACCAAGGGCGACGTCATTTACCTCACCAACATCATGAAGATGCCCGACGGGCGGATGTGGTCCAAGTCCTCCCGGTTCTCGCCTGACCCGAAGTACAAGGTGCCGGTCCTGAAGATCGTGATCGGCGATACCGCGCCGGACGACAGCCAGATCCCCGCCGCCATCTTCCCCCTTCGTCCACTTCCGCCGCTGCCCAGCAACTGGCAGAGCATGCTGGATAACCGGATGATCTTCGAGGTGCAGCGCGGCAGCGCCGGCGGGGAGACCGAGTGGCTGATCAACGGCAAACCCTTCGATCCGAACCACGCGCTGGCAAGTCTGAAAAACCCTGCCGGCCGGACGCCGCTGGCCCAGCAGAAGAAGGGAAGCTTTAATCTCTGGGAGCTCCGCAACGGTGGCGGCGGCTGGGTGCACCCGGTGCACCTTCATCAGGAGGAACACCGGACGGTCATGCGCAACGGCAAGGATGTGACCCGCACTCCGGATCCCGGGCATCCCGATGACTCCTCGAAGGAAGACACGGCAGCGCTCGACCCTGGCGAGTCGGTAATCGTCTACCGGGGGTTCCGGGACTTCGTGGGGCCGTACGTGGGGCACTGCCACAACCTGGCGCACGAGGACCACGCCATGATGTTCTCCTGGGACATCACGCCCTGACCGGGCCCGTGGTTGCCAATTCAACGGCCTGCCACTGTGACTGTCTAGACTGTGACCGTGCCCGCGAACCCGCTTGACCCAAGCCCCGGACCGACCCCCGATCCGGGCTCACCCCGGAGAAGCCGAATCGCCGAAAGGCTTCTCCCCGGCGGGACCGAGCCCGACCCGCGGTTCACCCTGGCCAATGAACGGACGTTCCTGGCCTGGATCCGCACCTCGCTGGCGCTCCTGGCCGGCGGCATCGCCGTGGAAGCCTTCACCTCGGACGTCTTCCTGGAACCTGTCCGTCGGGGGCTCTCGGTGCTGCTGCTCCTGCTCGGCATGATCCTCAGCGCCGGAGCTGCCGTTCGGTGGCTCCGCGTCGAAGGCAGCCTGCGCACCAACCGGCCGTTGCCTCTGCCGCTCATTGCCCCGCTGCTCGCCGCCGGCTGCGCCGTCGCAGCGGCGGTGGTGATCGCCGTCGTCGTCCTGGCCTGACAACATGACCCGCAACCCGCCGGACGGTCCACTGCACGGTTACCCTAGCCACGGCGATCCGGGGCTGCAGCCCGAGCGCACGGTGCTGGCCTGGGGCCGGACGATGCTAACGATGGTGACCGCCACCGCCATCTTCCTCCGCTGGATTCCGGAACACGGACCGCTGGTCCTGCCGCTTTTTGCCGTTTCGGCAGCAGCCGCAGCGGCCATCTACTTCACCCAGCGGGTGCGCTACCGCCGGGGCATCCACGGCATCACGGCGGGGCAACTGGCACCGGACATCGCCGCGGTTCTGTGGACGGCAAGTTCATGCGTGGTGCTTGGCGCCCTTGGCCTCTGGGTGGTGCTGGCGTGACAGCACGCAGTACCTGTTTAGCCGACGGCGTTGGCCCGGGCCGATTCCACGACGTTTTCCGTCGCGGCCCAGGATGCGAGGAGCCGGAGGGATTCGTCGGAGGGGCTGCCGGGGACGGCGGGATACACCGTAAGGGTGTGTCCCGGGTCGTCTTCGAGTTCCATGGCCTGATAGTTCAGTTCGAGGAGCCCAACCACCGGGTGCTGGAAGGATTTCGTACCTGAGTAGTGGCGGCGGACGTTGTGCGCGGCCCACCGCGTGCGGAACTCATCGCTGCGCATCGAGAGTTCGCCGACGAGTGCGGCGATTCCCTTGTCGTGCGGGTTGCGGCCGGCGTCGCGGCGCAGGATCGCGACGTTGACGTTGGCTGCGCGGTCCCAGTCGGGGTAGAAGTCGTGGGCGCGCGGGTCGAGGAAAATGAACCGTGAGTGGTTCGCGGGTCGGGCGGGGCTTCGGTACATCTCGGAGTAGAGGGCGTAGCCGAGGAGGTTGGCCGCGACGATGTCCATGCGGTTGTTCCCGATGAAGGCGGGCGCTCCGGTGATCGCGTCGAGAAGGTTCTGCATCACGGGCCGCACGCTTGACGGCGCCGCGGTGGTGGGACGCTTCCGGGTTGATGTGTTCGCTGCGCGTGCGAGGTCGTAGAGGTGGTCGTGTTCGGCGCGGTCGAGTTCCAGTGCCCGCGCGATGGAGTCGAGGACGCTGTCCGATACGCCGGAGAGGTTTCCGCGTTCGAGGCGGGTGTAGTAGTCGACGCTGACGCCGGCGAGGCGGGCGACTTCTTCCCGCCGGAGACCTGTCACGCGGCGCCGCCCTCCGATCGGTTCGATGCCTGCCTGCTCGGGGGTGATGCGTCCGCGCCGGGAAGCCAGAAACTCTCGTGTCTCGGCTCGGTTATCCATACCGCAACGTTACGACGTAACCGGGAACGGTTGGGAGGGTCTGCCATAACCCGTTTCAGCAGGGCCCTCGCTACACGCGCCCGTTGCGGGTTTGATGGAAATCAGCCCCCCGCATTCAACGAATTGGAGCACCAGCCATGCGCGCAACCATCCTGCACGCCCCCGGAGACGTCCGCGTCGAGGACCGGGAAAACCCCGCCATCCAAGAGCCGACCGACGCGATCATCAAGCTGGTCGCGGCATGCGTGTGCGGGTCGGACCTGTGGCCCTACCGCGGCGCCGACGATGTTGAACTCCCGGGCCTGGAGATGTTCTTCTCGCACGTCCACCTGCACGGCGGACCGGCCCCTGTCCGGGACTACCTGCCCGAACTGATTGACCTCATCCTCCGCGGGGAGATCAATCCGGGGAAGGTCTTTGACCTGGAACTGCCCCTCGACGAGGCAGCCGAAGGCTATAAGGCCATGGACGAACGCCGAGCCATCAAGGTACTCCTGCGGCCATGACCACGTCGTCGACCACAACACGATCGCGGCCGTCAGGAGCCGTCCCGGCGGCACTCGTCGCCACGGTCATCTTCCTCACCGCCGTCGCTCCGCTCGCCACCGACATGTACGTCCCGGCGTTCCCGCGCGTGTCTCAGGAATTTGGCACGACGGCGTCCGCGGTGCAGTTGACCCTGACGACGTTTTTCGCTGGGATGGGGCTGGGGCAACTTGTCGGCGGCCCGTTCAGCGACCAGCGCGGCCGGCGCATGCCCCTGGTCGCTGGCACGATTCTGATGGCAGTCGCGTCCGTCGCCTGCGCCCTGGCCCCGGACGTGGGCGTCCTGATGGTCGCTCGGTTGTTGCAGGGTTTCGGGGGTGGGTGGGCGATGGTGATCGGCCGTGCCGTCATCGTCGACCTCGCACACGGTTCGCAGCTGGTCCGGGTACTCAACCTCGTCATGGGTATTGGCGGCGTGGCCCCGATCATCAGCCCCCTGCTCGGGGCGGTCATCCTGCAGCTGACCGGCTGGCGGATGACGTTCTGGGTACTCGCCGCTCTGGGCATCCTCATGACGCTGTGCGCCCTGTTCGTGGTTCCCGAGTCGCTGCCGCCTGCGAAACGGCACGCGGGCGGGCTGCGTGAATTCGGGCACGCCGCACGCACCGTGCTGTCAAACCGCCGGTTCGTTGGGTACGTCGTGGTGGCGTCCTCTGCGTTCATCGCACTCTTCGCTTACGTCGCCACGTCCGCATTCATCCTGCAAAACATGAACGGTCTGTCACCGGTGGCGTACTCAATCGTCTTCGCCGCCAACGCAGGCGGCATGACCATCGCCGCCCTCGTCTCGGCGCGACTGGCCGGCCGCGTGCCCACCCGCCGGGTCATCCTCACCGGACAGGTCATCGCCCTGGCCGCCGGCGCGGCCATGCTCGCCGGAGCCTTGTGGTGGGCCACTCCCCTGCTGGTGGCCATGGGCAGCTTCTTCGCCCTCATGGTGGCCCAGGGCCTCATCAACACCAACGGCGGCGCCCTCGCTTCCGCGGAAGTACCCGCGCACCCGGGTACCAGTTCAGCGGTTCTCGGCCTCGTGCAATGGACCACTGCCGGCATCGTCGCACCGATCGCCGGCCTCGGCGGCTCCGACACCGCCGTCCCCATGGCGGCGCTCATGATCGCCGGGGCCCTGCTCTCCCTGTTCGGACTCCTCATCCTGGCCCGCCCGAACGCCTCACGGCCGGGGACATCTCCCCGGGACACACTGGCGCATCCACAGTGACTGCACGGATTTCCGCACCTTCGTAGCACCCGTCGACTGAGGCTGCTGACGGAAAAGTCCAGCGTGTTTCTTGGCGCCCTTGGCCTGTGGGTGGTGCTAGCGTGACAGCACGCAGTACCCGTCCTGCCATGCGGTAACCGTCCTGCAAGGAGCCATCTGTGTTCATGATCGCCGGCCTTCCGGCCCACATTCTTCTTGTCCACGCAGTGGTGGTCTTCGGGCCGCTAGCCGGGCTGGGCGCCGTCGTCTACGGTCTGGCGGCCCGGACGCGCAACTATCTGGCGTGGCCGCTGGGAGTCCTGACGCTGATGCTGGCTCCCCTGGCCCTGATCACCGCGCAGGCCGGCGAACAGCTGCAGGCAATCCGGGGCGCCACCGACGCGATCCAGGCGCACGCCCGGCAGGGTGACATCTTCAAATACACCGCGGTGGTTTTCCTGGTGGTGGTGGCGCTCATGCTCGCAGCCACCTACGCGCCGCTGGCCCGGCGGGTGCCCGCGCTGGCAGGCTTCCAGGAATCCCGGCCCGTCCGGATCGCCCTCCTGGCCGTGGGCGTGCTGGCCGGGCTGTTCCTCATCTACCAGAGCATCATCACCGGGCACTCCGGCTCGTCCTCGGTCTGGGGCGGGTAGGGCGCCGTCGCCGCGCTGCTGGCGTGGCCGGCTGCGCTGCTTGCGGCTCTGGCGGGCTCGGGGCAGTGAAACTAGGCTCGATTGCAGGAGCCTTCTGAAGGGAACGAACATGAGAACAATGAGCCATATCCCTCTTCGCCTGACCACTGGGGCGTTCATTCTGAATGCCGGTTACGGCAAACGCAACCTGGATAACGACAGCGCAGCTGGGCTGCAGGCAATGGCGGCCAGGGTCATTCCGCCTGTCAGCCGGATCAAGCCGGAAACGTTCGGCAAGTTGCTCAGCTATTCGGAAATGACGCTGGGCGCGGCATTGCTGGCACCGTTCCTGCCCAGCCGCCTGGTCGGAGTGGGTCTCGGGATCTTCTCCGGGTCCATGCTGGCCATGTATCGGAAGACCCCGGGCATGACCGAGGCGGATGGCATCCGCCCCACCCAGAAAGGGACACCGCTGGCAAAGGACGTCTGGATGTTCGGCATTGCCGTCGCCCTCATGCTGGACCGTAAGCGCAGGCCCGGAAGCACAGCGCAGCGAACCGGGAACGGGGTTTAGTCGTCGCTGCCGTGGCCGCCGCTGCCGCCGCCGCGGAGGCCGCCCTTGTCGTCACCTGGCGGAGTGACGATCAGGCCGCCGACGCCGGGCGCTGGTTGCGCCGTGACGGGACCGCCCTGGTTGCTCCCCGGAGCAGGAGCGGGGGACGGCTTCCCTGATGGTGACGTTTTCGTGCCGTCCGCCTTCTTGCCGCTGCCTGCCTTGCTGCTCGCTTTGCTCGTCGCCTTCGGTGTCGCTTTGGGGCTGGCCACCGTGTTGGTTGGAGTCCGGTCGGGGGCAGGGCTGGTGGTGACCGGAACGTCCGGCAGCAGGACGTTGCCGGCGTTGCCGAGGGTTGACGTGTGCGAGCTGTTGAGCGTGTAGGTATTCGCGGCCAGGGCGGCGGAGCCGGTGACGAGGATCCCGGCAATTGAAAGTGCGAGTGCTGCCCTGCTCTTCATGATCCAACTGTAGGACGGCTATGGAAAAGATAGGTGCAGGGGAAATCCAAGATCTGTCAAAGTCTGGCTCACGCTTGGACGCTGCGCAGCACGTTGGCGAACGCAAAGGCGGTCCTCCTTTATTGGGAGGACCGCCTTTGCGTTCCAGGAAGTGGATGATCAGCCAGATCAGGGGTCAGTCGTCGCTGCCGTGGCCATGGCCGCCGCTGTCATCTCCCGGTTCCGTCGCCTTGCTGGCACCGCCCTTGTCATCGCCTGGTTCGGGCGTGGTGCGCAGCCCGCCTTTGTCATCGCCGGCCTGGGCCGCCCGGGGCGCCTGGGCTGACCGCAGTCCGCCGTTGTCATCACCCGGCTCGGGCGTTGTCCTCAGTCCGCCCTTGTCATCGCCAGGTTCTGCCGTGACGGTGGAGCCGGCGAACGTTTGAGCGGTGGCCATTCCTCCGTTGTCGTCGCCGGGTTCGGGCGTTGTCCGGGTTCCGCCGTTGTCATCGCCTGCTTCGGCGGGGCGGGCGGCTTTCTTCGCTGCTGATGCCTTCTTATCGTCGGCCTTCTTGTCGTCGTTGGCTTTGGTTGCCGCCTTCGGTGCTGCCTTGGCGACGACTTTGGCGGTGGCGGGAGTGGCGGTTCTGGTGGCCGAATCGTCCGTGATGAGGACGTTTTTGGCGTCGTCGCTGGTGCCCGGGTTGGAGCTGCTGAGGGTCTGGGCGTTGGCGGCGAGAGCGGCGGATCCGGAGAGGAGGATGCCGGTGAGGGTCAGTGCGAGGGCTGCTTTTGTTTTCATATTTCAACAGTAGGAATCCGTTGGAAAGGATAGGTGCAGGACAAATCCAAGAGTTAGCCAAGATTGGTGCCGCACTCGTCCCGTTTGCCTGTTCAGTCGGCTCCCTGCCCGTGAATGGGCACCGCCGCGTCGGGCACCATTGACAACCCGCGAGTCGAGGTCTATTGGTTGGCATGTCCGCACAAACCAGACCATTCAAGGAGCAGACATGGACGCCGCGCCCTACGGAATCGTGCATTTCTTCGCAGGAGGCACGAAGGACCAGTATGAGGCCTCAATTGCCGCTGTTCACCCAGGCGAAGGGCGCCTGCCCGACGGTCAGACCTTCCATGCCGCAGGCCCTTCTGAGGGCGGCTGGACGATCATGGCCGTCCATGAGTCGAAGGCGAGTTGGGAGAAATTCCGTGACGGCATCCTCATCCCCCGAATGCAGCAGGGCATCGAGGGCGGATTCACGTCGCCTCCGGAAGAGACCGTCGTCGACCTCTACAAGGTCCTGCCCTAGAGCCTCGGGAACATGCCGCGGAGGGGTCCGCAGTGCGGCCCCCCCAAGCGCTTGTGTTGATACGGAAAGGAGACGGCGATGTCCGCCATAGTGAACTACTTCGAGATCGGCTCGGCCGACCCGGATGCCGCACGGAGCTTTTACGGCTCACTGTTCGACTGGACCTTCGGTGAGCTCTCGCCGGCCGGATACCGGACGGTCGACGGCGACAAGGGCGGTCTGTGGGACACCACCTCGCTGGGCGGAAACGCCTGGGCGATCTTCTACGTGCAGGTCGACGATGTGAAGGCCGCGATCGCCCAAGCCGAGTCGCTCGGTGCGAGCGTCGCCATCCCGTTCGTTGACAACGGCGCCATCGAGTTCGCGCATCTCCTTGACCCGCAGGGCAACCGCTTCGGCGTGTGGCGGCCGAAACAACAAGTCTAAGCCGACGGCGGCGCCGGCCCCGCGATCAAGTCTCGGGACCGGCGTCGGCAACCCCTCGTCGTCGTCCTCTGGCCGAACCGGTGCCGCACAGCCCGTCCTCCCGCCGACGGTTACCGGCGGGTAGAATTGATGCTATGCCGGTCACACTCAATGTTGCCTGGGATGGACGTTTGGAGCCCTATAAGGGCAGGGACACGACGCGCTACGTGGCTACCGCGGCCGCCGTCGCTACCACGTGTGCCGAGTGCCGACGGCCGCTGCGGGCCGGTGAACCTCTCTCGCTGATAGTGGATATCACCGAAAGCAATGCCCCGGACGGGACCGAATACCGGACATTCAGCGACTGGGTCTGCCACCGTCATTGCGGAGAACCGGCAGTGACGGTCCATGAGTCCCCCTACAGGCCGGAAGGGCTGGCGCCTCTGGCAGCACGGGTGATGCTCACACACGGGACGGAAGCGGGGGCTTCAAGAATCGTTCCGGTGCTGGCCTACACCGTGGTCCCGGTGGTGAGCTTCCGGGAAAAGGGCGGCGAGCTGACCTCCGCGCTGGTCGCGATTCTGCTTTCCCACGGCTTCCAGCTGGCGATGAGCGGTGACTACTCAGACATTCTGGGCCAGGCCCGCCAAACCGGGCACGCCTGCAGTTTCAGTGTGTCGCGCGGGGGCCTGATCGCCCTGGATGTCGGCGGTGAAACCATGTACCGCGAGCAGCTTGACCCAGAGAGTCCGGATGATGCCGAGTGGCTTCAGGCGGCAGGGAACGGCAGCGTCCTGGTCATCGGCGGGGACAACCTTCTCATCAGCGATTCTTCTGTGGACATCGTCGCGGCCGCGCGGTTGGGCACGCTGGTGATCGGGAACGTAAGCGTCCGGTCTGGCGGCTGAGCCGGGCTGGCTGGGGAACTTCGGGGCGGTGCCGGATGTGCCCGGGCAAGGTGCCCCGCGGTGCGCGGGCCGGCGCCCGGGAGTCCCGGGCGGGCGGAGGCGGCTACAGCGGCCGGGCCAAGGGGCATTGGGACCGGCGACGGGCTGGGTGTCCATCCGGCATTGGGGGAATCCAGTGGACCGACCGCCGCCGGCCTGTGTCTCAGCCTACGCCTCTGCGCGGCAGCGGGTGCTGCCGCCCGGCGTCGTTCCTCCCTTCGTCATTCCAATGACCGGCTCTCCCGCGCCTGCCAATCACGGAGGTGGGCCAGCAGCGCCTGTTCGGGGCGTCCGGGGTTATCGTCCAGATGCTGGTGCAGGCCCTGCCGCACCTCCGGCTCGGTATCCGGTCCGTTGATGACGTCAATGATGATGCCCAGGACCTGTCGCCGCAGCACGGAGGCTGGCCAGGCGGGTGGACGACGCCCGCCGGGTGCCGGCGGGGTGCGCGGCCCCGATTCCTTCCGGCAGTCCTCGGCCGCCGGATGGGCCTCCACGGCAGTCACCGGATGCCTCGGCCCTGTGCGGTGTACCCTCCAGTGCCGGTCCAGATCACCGGCGACACTGCCGGCATTTCCCGCTTCACCATCGTGACCACGCTCCTTGTTTCATGCACGCATCTACTTTCATGCCTGCATCCTGTCCCGGCGGCGTCGGGAACACCCGAAGCCCGCCGGGGCTGTTAGGGGTGGTCGGGCCCCCAATAGGGGGCCTCGTCCCTGCGCCCGCCCGTGGAGGGGGTCGTATGTGAGGAGGGGGTCTTGGATTTCATAGGGTCCCGCAGGGTTTCCTGAAGGTCGGGCCGCCACGATCTGGGTATCTGGTCGCTAGGTGTCCTCCAACCGATCAGTCCGCCGGACCCGGCAATGCACTCCCCCCTCGTCAATGCCGGGTCCGGCGACCCCCTGCACCGGGCAGGAAGGTCCCTTTGCCACCGTCGTCCTGCACCTTGAGGTTTTCACGTGTCATCGCTGGTCAGGGTGTGCCGTCGGGTTCCTGGCTGTGTTCGGCGTCTTGACCTTCGCTGAGTGCCTGGTTGGCGATCAGGTCCACGCGGTCGGCTGCGGTGAGACGGTCGTCGTTCTGGATGGCGGCTACGTCCCGGCTATCGACGGCCCCGGCGGTTTCCTGTCCGGCGTCGTGGTCGTGATCGTCGCCGTCTACTTGGTCGTGGTGTGGATCATCTTTGTGGCGGGCTTCCTGGAGATGGTGTTCCAGCTTCTCTTCTGCGTCGCGGCGGCGTTGGCCCACGGTACGCATTTGCTGCGTCGTCGGTGCGGCGTGGGCGTGCTGGTGGGGACTATGATCCGCCGAAGTCCCGCCTGGTTTCTCGCTCATAGTGGAATCGTCCCACGGGACCTCAACCTTCGGAAGGTCCGCCAAACCGTGGTCCAGAAGGGCAAGTTTCTCATTGACGACCGATACTTACCGATATATCGTTAGGTATCGCCGATAATCGGCGTGTTGATTCAGATTGAAAGGACGTGCCGCCATGAAAGGCACCCACGACGACAACAGATTCACAGAAAACAGTTTCACGCCGGAGGGGCCAGGCAAGGGCCGCTTCGAACGCGGAAGGGGCCGCCGCGGACCCCACGGACACGGCGGCGGATTCGGTCCCGGCGGATTCGGCCCCGGCGGTTTTGGCCCCGGCGGCTTCGGGCCGCGGGGTTTCGGACCGGGCGGTTCACGCCGTGCCAACCGGGGCGATGTCCGCGCTGCAATTCTTTCGCTGCTGGCTGAAGCGCCCTCCAACGGATACGGGCTGATCAAGACCATCGCCGAAAAGACCTCCGGCACGTGGCGCCCGAGTCCGGGATCTGTTTACCCCACGCTCCAGCAGCTCGTTGACGAGGAGCTCATTGCCCCCGTGGGCGAGGGCCGCCGCACGGAATTCACCCTGACGGAGGACGGCCGCGCCTACGTTGCCGAACACGCCGAAGAGCTCGCCAACGCCTGGAACACCGACCCGCACGGCTCCGGGACTGCGTTTCACCACAGCGTGGGAAAGCTCATGGGAGTCATCCAGCAATTCCGCGTCGCGGCAACCGAAGAGCAGCGCCAGGCAGCCATAGAAAAAATGGATGAAACCCGGCGCGCTCTGTACCTCATCCTCGCCGATTGACCGGACTTCGATTACCGGACGGCCGCCACCCGGCAGTGCGGGCCACTGTGCGGGCGGGCCGCTGCGGGTCGTGAAAAGCTGTTGTTTATCGAGACACCATTCGGCCGGTAGCGGAACGGGTTCCCGTGCTGCCGTCGTAACGGAACCTGCTGGTTCTTGCGGCGGAAGCGGAGCATACTCAAAGGACAGCCGCACGCGCTGCTTCGCCGTCCTCCGGTGCCCCCTGTCAAGGGTCGTTGTTAGGGCCCAAATGAGGAATGTGCCCAGTTATGGCCGACGATACACATCTGCTGTTCCCGGTTCTCCTCGTCGACCACATGCAGGATCTTGTCCTGAAAACCGAGGGCGTGAAGGAGATGCTGGACGAACTCGCGGAGTTCTCCGCCGTCACCTTGGCCGACCCGGCCATCGCCTTCTGCAGCATCACCCTGATTCAGCGAAAGAAACCAGTGACGGTAGCCAGCAGCGAAGAAAGGGCGAGCCGGCTGGATGAAACCCAATACAGTACTGGCGATGGGCCATGTCTAACAGCGATCCGCCAGCAGGTCGTCGTGCATATCGCCGACCTGACGAACGACGACCGCTGGCCCGCATACACTGCGGCCGCACTGGAGGCGGGAGAAGGATCCAGCCTGTCCGTACCGTTGATCCTTGAAGGGGAAGCGGAAGCGGGCTTAAACCTGTACTCCACCCGGACCCATGGCTTCGGCGGTGAAGACATCAGCATGGTCGAAACATATTCGTACCATGCCTCCAAAGCACTCCGCCTGGCCGTGCGGATCAGCCAGCTGGCCGACGCGAAAGCCCACCTCATTGCTGCCATGGAATCCCGGACCACCATCGATCTGGCCACCGGTGCCATCATGGCGCAGAACCGGTGCGGCCAGGAGACGGCCGTGAAGATCCTCAAAATCGCTTCAAGCACCAGGAACGTCAAACTCCGGGATATTGCCGCGTCAGTGGTTGCATCAATCTCACAGGACCCGAGAGTCCGGACACACTTCGACGCGTAACGACGTCTTTCAGACGGGCTGAAGAGCACCCTCTTCCTTTGACCACCAGCTGCCGGACATATCCGCAACAGTGGCGGAATTCCGCGCCCGAAAAAGCGGTCTATGGACCCTAGGGTGCTGCGCCCAGAAGTGCTATACCAGTGAGTAACTGCGGAATGTGGCCCCGCACGCGGCGACGCGGGATAGCCGCAGTGGCGCCGTTCCGTTCTGTTCTGGGCAGGAAGGACCAGTTTCGGGTCGGGTTTGCTCAGAAGAGGGAGGCAACGATGAGAGCCGGAGATGCCAGCCGAAGAACCGACGGTTTCCTGTTACTCCCGGCGGTGGGGCTGTGTCTCCTTCTCGGGGCTTGTACCGGCGGCGTCCCCCAGACTGTGTCGCAGGCGGTCGATGAGAGCATTTCCGCTGTTGGAACTGCACGCCTGGCGGCCACCATGGACTCATCCGGGCAGCTGACAGATGCGGCAGCATCCACTGCCCTTGATGATGCGCTGATGGAGCTCGGAAAAGCGCGCACGACCATGGTGCAGCTTTCCCCCACCGGGCAGGAGGACCGGGACCTGCGAGATACGGCCCTGGCGGTCATGGATGACTGCACCATGGCTATGCTCGCAACTGCCGAAGCCCTGTCCAGCGAGAACGGCCGGCCCTCTCTGGCCGAACCCCAGAATCGATTGGAGTCCGCCGCGGACGCCCTGTCGAAGCTCAAGAACCGGCTGGGCGGGCCATGAAGCGGCTGCTGGCCGTCGCCCTGGGCGTCCTGACCGCCATCGGAGGCTTTGTCGACATCGGCGACCTCGTGACCAACGCCGTCGTCGGTTCCCGCTTTGGCCTGTCCCTTGTCTGGGTGGTGATCACCGGAGTACTGGGCATTTGCCTGTTCGCCAACATGTCCGGGCGGGTAGCGGCCGCGTCAGGACGCGCCACGTTTGAAGTGATCAGGGAACGGCTTGGCCCGCGGGCCGGCCTGGCCAACCTCGGAGCATCGTTCTTCATTAACCTGATGACGGTCACGGCTGAACTCGGCGGGATCTCCCTGGCCCTCCAACTGGCCAGCAGTGTCCACTATCTGCTGTGGATCCCGGTGGCCGTCCTGGCGGTGTGGCTGGTCATCTGGCGGGTGAAATTCTCCATCATGGAAAACGTCACCGGCCTGCTAGGGCTGTGCCTGATAGTTTTCGCCGTCGCACTGTTCCTCCTCAAACCCGACTGGGGCGACCTGGCCGGGCAGGCCCTCACCGCGGCCGTCCCCGCAACCGAAACAGCGTCCTCATACTGGTATTACGCCATCGCCCTGTTTGGGGCCGCGATGACACCCTACGAAGTGTTCTTCTTCTCCTCCGGCGCCGTCGAGGAGGGATGGTCTGTCAAGGACCTCACCCAGTCCCGCATCAACGTGCTGGTCGGATTCCCTCTCGGCGGCCTACTCTCCGTGGCCATAGCAGGATGCGCCGCCGTCGTGCTGCTACCCGCCGGCATCGCAGTCACGTCCCTGTCCCAGGTGATCCTGCCCGTGGCGCAAGGAGGAGGCAAGCTCGCCCTCGCCTTTGTCCTGGTAGGCGTCGTTGCGGCCACCTTCGGCGCAGCGCTGGAAACCACGCTGTCCAGCGGTTACACCCTGGCACAGTTTTTCGGCTGGTCATGGGGCAAGTTCCGCCGGCCCGTCCAGGCCGCCCGTTTTCACCTGGCCATGATCATCTGCCTCGTGATCGGCATCGGCGTGCTGGCCACCGGCGTCGATCCCGTACTCGTGACCGAATACTCGGTGGTGTTCTCCGCCGTTGCCCTGCCCTTGACCTACCTCCCGATTCTGATCGTGGCCAATGACCCGCAGTACATGGGAAAACACGTCAACGGCCGCCCGGTCAATGTGCTGGCCATGATCTATCTGGTCATCATCCTGGGCGCCTCCCTGGCGGCCATACCGCTGATGATCGTGACAGGAGCCGGTTCATGAACATTCGTCCTCCTTTGCAAGCGGCACCCCGATTAGCCGGAAGGACCCTCGATGCGCAGCTTCACTTGCTCGACCGGCAGGTGCTCGACACCAATGGCACACCGGTCACCACGGTCGACGATCTCGAAATCAGCGGGCTTAAGTCCGGCGAGCCCATTGCCGAAGGAACTCCGGCCCCGGTCCTCACCGCACTGCTCACCGGCCCGGTCCTGGGGACGCGGATCTTCGGCGGCAGGCCTCCGTCCTCCCGGCTGATCCGCATCCCATGGAGCGACGTTGCCGACGTCGGCGTCGTCATCAAACTCGGCGTGCGAGGCGAAAACCTCGATGTCGGCTGGGTGGAACGCTGGATCCGCGACAAGATCATCGCCCGCATCCCGGGAGGCCGCCATGATCCTCGGTGATCTCCTGGGAACCCCCGTCCACGACGCCAACGGAACCCGGCTCGGCCGGGTCGCCGACGCCCGCTTCGTCGTCGACGGCGGCCACCACCAGTTGCTCGCGGAGGCACGCCTGCTGGGGCTCGTAGTCAGCCCGCACAGCGCGGCGTCCTTCCTCGGATACGAACGGACCGGACTCACCCAGCCCTGGCCACTTGCCGGCCTACTGCGGTGGAGGCACCGCGGCTCGTTCCTCGTGATGTGGGCCGACATCGCCCGCATCAGCTCCGGTTCCGTCCAGCTCAAGGATCGATTCACCGCCTACAACCCGGCGCTGGATAAATCCGGCCAAGAATGACCACCACCGTCTGCCCTCGCTGACGGCCGCGGGCTGCCTGAGGTCTCCCCCGGTGGCGCCGAGGACTTCGGCGGCGAGGACGGGGCCGAAGCCGGGCATGCTCAGCAGGGCCTGCGTGTGCCGGTGTTCGGTGACCTTCTCCCCGATCAGCGCGTCCAGCTCGGCCGTTTTCCCCTCGCCGCGCTAGAGGCGGGCGGCGTGGTGGACGATCCGGCCGGGGATGTAGAGGATGGTCTTGCCGTGGGCGACGAGCAGGGCGGGTTCGTCGTTGGGAATTCTCTGCGAGAGCAGCCGGTTTCCGTCGGAGTCGATAACGACAAGGACAGCATGCAAAAATAACCAAAAATGCTTGTGCCGCCGCAGCGGTATACGTCGTGCGACCACTGGCCCTCCATCGAAGATAACTCATCGAGTGGACCAAGGATGAAGCGGGGCCACCTTTACCTACCGCAGTCAGGCCAGTGGGTTTAGACTGGCCACCCTCGGGACACTTGAACTGCTCGTACTGGTTGGTTCGGTCCGTCCGGGTAGGGGCCTCCGTGTACCAATGGAAGGGCGACTGTGGACTCTGACGACAACAAAGCGCTCGTGCAGCGCTTCTACACAGAGATCGACGCCGGCAACATCGATGCGATGGACGATCTGGTCGCTGAGGGCTACCTTGACCACAACCCGCCATTTCCCGGACTTCCGGCCGGACGGGAGGGCCTGAAACAGGCTTTCCGCATATTCTGGAAGGCGACGCCAGGGCGGCACGAGATCGAAGACCAGATCGCCGAAGGGGACAAGGTGGTGACCAGGTTAACGGCCTACGGTCGACACGAGGGTGAGCTCCCCGGACCCCTGCCTCCCACAGGTGCCGACCTGCGGGAGACCGGAGTTGCCATCCACCGAGTCGAAAATGGAAAGATCGCCGAGCATTGGTCAGACCGGGACGACCTCGGGCTGATGCGGCAGCTCGGCGTGATCCAGATGCCCGGCGACTGACCCGGCATCCACGTATTGTTCATGACTGCACAGCCCGTCGCCCTGTCATCGGCCAGATTTTCCTTCTTCGGTGAGAATGGCGATGGCGATTTTGCCGCGCACGTCTCCGGCTTCGAGATGGCGCATCGCATCCGGAACCTCATCGAGCGTGTACGTCCTGTCGATGCTTGGCGTCACCTGGCGGCTCTCGATGAGAGGGGTGAGCCGTTCGAGGTCGCTGGCGCGTTCCTTGGAAGCGAGCATGGTCAGGCGCTGATGCACGAACAGGGACACCAATGGTGCCCGCAGGCTCCGGCCGAAGCCGCCCGTCCACCTGCCGCCCTCCTCGCCTCCGACGATGACGGCCGTGCCGGTGGGTGTGAGGGCGCGCCGCAGCCGTGAAAGCGGCGGGTTCCCTCCGATGTCCAGGATCAGGTCGTAATGACGCGTTCCGTCGGCGAAGTCATCCTGCGTGTAGTCCAGGACGTGGTCGGCCCCGAGGGAACGCACCAGATCGGTCTTCGCGGTGCTGCTGACGCCGGTGACCTCCGCTCCGAGGGCCTTGGCCAGCTGCACGGCGTAGGTGCCGACGCCGCCCGAGGCGCCCAGGATCAGCACCTTCTGCCCGCGCTCCGCCCGCCCGGCGTCATGCAGGGCCTGGAGGGCGGTGCCGGCCGAGATCGGAACCACCGCCGCCTGCTCGAATGACAGGTTCGCCGGCTTGTGGCCGAGCTTGTCCTCCAGCGCCGCGGCGTACTCGGCGAACGAGCCCCGGGCCATCCCGTACACCTCGTCCCCCACGGCGAACCGGGACACCGTGGAACCGACGGCGGCGACCGTGCCGGCGACGTCGAACCCGGGCACCGGATTCTTCGGCGCACGGAATCCGAACCCCATGACGCGCATGAGGTAGGGGCGGCCCGTCATCATGTGCCACGTCCCGCGGTCCATGCCAGCCGCGTGCACGCGGACCAGGACTTCGTTCTCAGCGATCTCCGGCCGCGCGATCCGGCCGCGTCGGAGGACGTCGACGGGGCCGTATCCGTCCTGCACGATGGCCTGCATCGTGTCGGCGGTTGCCGGGTTGTCCGCAGACTTCGCGCTTCTGGGATTCGTCATGGCGGTTCCTTCCATCAGTTTGCCGTACTTAGTACGGTCAATGTATCGTACTAAGTACGAACGGTCTATGGCCCGAACGAAAACTCTGGAGTCTGGATGCCTGCACGAATGAACCCGAGCCGCCCCCGGCTCAGCCGGGAGCTGGTGCTGCGCGCCGCCGTCGCGATCGCCGATGCCGGCGGCATTGGATCACTGACGATGCGCTCGCTGGCCACCGCGCTCGAGGCCAAGCCAATGTCGATCTACCACCACGTTGCCAACAAGGACGAGGTCCTCGACGGCATCGTGGACATCGTCTTCAGCGAGATCGAACTGCCCGCGATCGGCGGCGATTGGCAGGCCGAGATGCGGCGGCGGGCCGCCTCCGCCCGTGAAGCGATGCGGCGTCACCCCTGGGCGATCGGTCTCGTGGAGACGCGAATAGGCCCCGGCCCGGCGACACTGAAGCACCACGACGCCGTCATCGGCACCCTGCGTGAGGCGGGCTTCTCGGTGGAGATGACCGCGCACGCCTTTGCCTTGATTGACGCGTACGTGTACGGGTTCGCCCTCTCCGAGGCCACACTGCCGATCAACGGTCCCGAGACCGTCACCGAAGTCGCCGAGCAGATGATGGATCGGTATTCCGCCGAGGACTACCCCCACCTCGCCGAGTTCTCGATTGAGCACATCTTGAAGCCGGGTTACGACTACGGTGCGGAGTTTGAGTTCGGGCTTGACCTGGTCCTCGACGGCCTGGCGAGGTCGCTTCAGCGCGCCGGTGGAGCCCGCCGCACCTGACCACCTGCGGAATCATCTGCGGTCGCCGAGGCCGTCGCCGGTTGCGCGCCAACAAGGCCCGCTATTACCGGAACAATTCATCGGATCCCGCCCGCTAGAAGCGACCGCCTTCGACGTCGACGGTTTGCGGATGGCCTACGTTTTCTACGAGTCGGGGCTGTCGATCAACGTCATGTACAGCATCGAGGCCAACCAGCTGGAGTCGCTCCGACTACGAAGCCGGGTGCGTGAACGGGATCCGGTCGAACGACATGACGCTCTCTGAACCCTCCGGATTGACGGTGACTTTGAGCCAGTCCTTTGCATTGTTGGAGCCATCCACAGTCACCCGTGTCAGGTTCTTCGCCGCTGTGGCCTGCCCGTAGAAGGATAGCCACGCCGAGCCAGCCGCGAGGGGATGGTCCTGGTTGTAGACGTGGCTGTCGCCGTTGATCAGATAGACCGGGCCGCTGAACGAGTTCGATTCCTCGATCAAGGTCTGCACCAGGGCCCTGTAAGCACCGAAGTCAGCCTGGGACGGAGCCGCGATTGTCGGGTCGAACATGTCGGCCTGCGTCATCACGACGACGGCGCGGTCACCGCGGTTCTGCGCCTTCCGGAACGTGGCCTTCAACTCCTCGATATCCGCTCGGGTCCGCTGCTGGACCTCATTCAGTTGGGCGGCAGTGGGCTGAGTTTGACCGAGTCCGGTCCAAGGCAGCATCGAGTTGTTGCTGCCCGGAATGTTGACGGCCGTGAAGGCGACCTCATGCTTGCGGAAGCTGACGTTCTCCGGGAAGCCTTCCTTGACCTGCGACTTCACCTTCATGGGTGCACCGAGTGTGAACCCGGGCTTGGGGAAGAAGAGTTCCCGAACCTTGGCTAGTCTTTCCAAGGGGTTGTAGGCTCCGTTGTTCGAGCGGTGGCAGTCTGTCCACTCGTTGTCGCCCGGGGTGTAGACGAGCGGTGCGGTGAAGCTGTCAAAGTTCTTCCTGATGGCTTCGAAGTACTGGTCAGAGCACTGGGAAGATCCATCCTTAATGTCGCCGGCGTGTGCGACAAAGCTCAGTTCCTTGTGCGCGTTGAGGTCCTGAATGTAGGACGGGAACGCCTGGATTTCAGCGTCACCGTAGGGCACGTCGCCGATCACGCCGAAGCTGAAGCCATTGGTGTTGCCTTGGTGCCCGTCGCCATTAATCTGGCTTGCGTCGTTGCCGTTGTTGGCCGCCAGCGCGGGCGGAGCCAGCAACGTGGTCGACAGCAGGACGGCCCCGACCGTTGCGATCGCGAATCTTGTCATTGAACCCATGAAAACTCTCCTCGTCGTTGGTCTCTGAATCCCCGGACGAGGCTATTGCCACGAGCTGAACTCCAAGAGTCGGCGACATGAATCTTCGCTGCCAGAATCCCGCCCGGCTTCGGTCGGTGCTGTCAGATCACCCCTTCCCAGACGCGTCGTGCTCTTCACCGAGGCGGGCCACGGATGGATGGATTTTGAGGGAAGGCATACTGCGTACATGAAAAGAGCCGATCGCGGATGCCAAAACGGAAGACACACGCTCACGCCGGATCATCAAGGTGGTGGCCGACCTCAAGGCAGGCAAGAAGTAGGCCGGCCGAAGCGGCCGGAGCCCGTGTCCTGCGCCAAGGGCTCCGATTCAATCGGCACATGCCACTTCCCTCAGGCCGGGCGCGCAGGGTGGTAGTGCGGGCGCCCGGCCGGTCGGTAGACCTGAATCGTCACGCCCTTCGTGTCGGCTCGCGAATCAACGAGGTCGAGCGCGACGTCCAAGCCCGTTTCGGGGAACAGCCGTGTGCCCTGACCCAGGACCACCGGGACGATCAGCAGCGTGAGCTCGTCGACGAACTCGTGCTCGAGCAACCATCGGACGAGGGCTCCGCTGCCGTGCACCTGCAGTTCACCTCCTGGTTGGGCCTTCAATTCGCCGATGGCCGCCGCAAGGTCGCCCGAGAGGACGGTCGTGCCCGCCCAGTGCGGATCGGTTATCGTGTTCGATGCAACGTACTTGGGTGCCTTGTTCAACGCCACACCGATCGGGTGTGCCCGCATCTGCTCGTTCGAGCCCCACGTGTCCGCGAAGATCTCATAGGTTCGCCGGCCAAACAGGAAAGCATCGGCGCGCCGGTACGTCTCGGTGATTAACGCCCCGGTCTCGTCATCGAAGACCCCCATGGCCCACCCGTCGCGCTCGAACCCGTCTCTGCGCTCATCTTCGGTCGCGTGGCCGTTTCCTTGCACCACTCCATCAACGGTGATCTGCGTCATTGTCGTCAGTTTCATTGCCGCCGCTCTGTTCCCTCGGAGACGCTTCATCGGCGATCCCGGACCGTGCTCCGAAACTTTGCCCGGAACCGAGCCATGCCGCTATTCTTGGGTACCTCCCGCGGAGATTGTGGTCAAGGGCGGGCTACCGAATAACGCACATGGACCACTCCCTAGCCTTAGATGACCACCTCCGGGTCAAGGAGCATCAGGGGCCGTTAAGCCTGCCCCGGCTCAAAGGGATTCGCACCAGACGCTCGTCACTGGCCCGTCGGCCGAGTACACAGAACTCGTTCCCTTCGGGGTCGGCCAACACGACCCAGGATTGCTCACCCTGGCCGATATCGACACGCTTTGCGCCATGAGCCACGAGACGAGCCACCTCGGCGTCCTGGTCATCCGGCCTGAAGTCCAGATGCAGTCGGCTCTTGCCCTTCCTGGGCTCGTCGAGCCGGACGAAGTCCAACCCCGGCAGGCGATCCGGCTCGGCGCGGATCTCGAATTCGTCATTGGAGGAGTGGACCACCACCCAGCCGAGCGCCTCGGCCCACCATTGCCCCAAGGTCATCGGATCGAGCGAGTGGACGATCACCTGTTCCCATTCCAAGGTCATCAGCCCAGCCTATTGGTCAGGAGCCGGGCCGGGGTCTATGACACGAGCCCTTAAGCGGGTCCACATCCGGGACCAGGGCGTAGATCCGGCCAGCGAGGTAGGTCAGCTTCTTCCCGTAGAGGTCCTGGCTGCGAGGGCCGTACTCGCCTCCCGGGCGGAAGAAGTTCTCCAGATTCCACGTCGTAATTACCGGGATTTCAGGGCTCCTTCAACGGCACGTCACCAACGGAAGCCACGCTACAGCCGCACGGTGAACGGACGGTGCCTCAACGGCTGCTGGACACGAAGCCGGCCAACTAAGGGCAGCGCCAAACGGCCTCGGCGCCGGTTTCTTGAAGAGGCAAGCCATCGGACATCCTGATCAGGTCAGCCTCGGCCGGTCCTGCATTCCGGTTCCCTGGAACTCGGACAGTGGGACAGCTAAGAGTTGGAACACACGGAACACTCACCTGCATGTTGAGTACCCGCGCGGACCTATCGACGGAACCTCTTAGTTTCTTGTCTAATAGTTGCGAAAACATCACGCGATAGAGTCCAGCCGTGGCCTCGCCAACCCAGCCTTGTCTCAGGGAGGATTCAACCGTTGAAAACGCTGTTTCCCGCCTACCGGGTCTCCGATCGGGCGGCTTCGCTGACCTTCTACTCCATCCTCGGCTACCGGGTCCTGAGTACCGTCGAACTCGATGGTGAGGCGACTCTCTCCCTGCTCAAGCTTCCTGAGGAGCAGGCTGTCTCTTTGGAACTAGTCCATCGCCCGGCTGCGGGACCGGTGGACCCCGGCGGCTTCGAGCACCTGGCGGTGCAGGTGGACAATCTAGGGGCAACCTTGGACCGGTTGACCATCGCGGGCCTGAAACCGGGGCCGGTGGTTCGACACGGTGATGCCGACGGGCCGCCGTTTACGGCGATTCTCACTGACCCCGACGGATACGAAATCGAGCTGGTCGAGTGGCCTCCCGGACACCCGGACGGCATCACGGAGGCAGACATCGTCACTGGCTGACACGGAAGCGTCCCACTTCGTTGAACCCGGGACACTGCTGGATTTCACCGGGCCCGCTCAGGTTTTCTCTAAGTTTCCGGACACTGAAGTTCACCTCGCTTGGCATGACTGGAACCCGTCACCACCGACGCCGGCTGGTGCATTGTGCCGACCACGACCCTTGACGACTGCCCCCAGGCTGACGTCCTCTTTGTTCCCGGAGGCGCAGGGGCGTTCGACATGTTCGACGCCCCTGAGGCTCTTGAGTTTCTCCGCGTGCAGGCAAAGAGGGCCCGGTGGATCACCTCCGTTTGCACAGGATCATTCACACTTGCCGCGGCCGGTCTCCTCACCGGCTACCGAGCCACCAGCCACTGGGCCTCCCTGCAGATGCTCGACCACTTCGGCGTCGAACCGACGTCTAAAAGAGTCGTCCGCGACCGAAACCGGATTACAGGCGCCGGTGTTACCTCGGGTATCGGCTTTGCATTCACGCTGGCGGCTGAACTCTTTGGCGACGATGAAGCCCGGAAGATTCAGCTGGCCATCGAATACGACCCGGACCCCCCTTTCGACCACGGCTCGCCAGGCAAGGCAGACCCCGAAACAGTAAAGAGCATCATCGCCGCCACCGAGAACCTCCGCATGGCGACGGTCCCGAACCTCTGCCCGTGCCCTGGCGACCGCGCAGCCATCTGCATAACCGGAACTGTGTGGAAGGACCCAAACACGCCAACAGCTCGGCGTAACCGGTGTACGCCGCCGCCTCCTCACAGGAGAGCTCGATAGCTTGAACAGCTGAAGCTCGACTCAAACGTCGCAGTCCGGGTCGTCGAGCGACTTGCCACTTCGTCTGGGGCTGCCGAGCCAGCGAGTTTGCGCGTCAGCATCCAATGGGGTCAGCCGTGCGTGGTCTCGCCGGGCTGGCCCTTCTTGGCTCGATTCTGCACGCCGATGATGAGGAACGTTGCTCCCATTGTGAGGAAGGCGATCCACGCGAGGTTTCCCATAATCGCCATGGCCAACCCCAGTACAAGAAAGACGATGCCGAGCGGGAGGAATGCCGAGCTCCGGGATTTGTCGGCTCGGTTATTCGGCTCTGACGTGGGCTTTCTGTCACCGTTCATCTACGCGACGCTACGTGGGCGGGCGGACGCTGCGCAAACGTGGACGGGGAGCTGACCATCAAGCGTCCCCGGCTCGAACACAGGAGTGTGAGGCTGCTCGCCGAAAATCCTCACTACCCCGACATCATGGTCCCGGAGCTGGCCTAGGTGAGCAGAAACCAGGAACGCCCACGACGCAGGGTATCAGCCAGTTGGCTAACCGCGTGATGTGACTCGGCGGTTCCGACATCCGAGAAGGACCCGGCCCCGCCGTACAAACTGAGTGCACTTGCTGCGGCTTCACGGAGACTGTGCACGTCTGTGACATCAACGAACAGCCCGACGAGCCAGTCGGCAGTATTGGTGCGCTGCTCGTCGTGCTCTGATCGAGCAACCGCGCGGACCTCGGCAATCGCAGAAAGGATTTCATCCCGGACGGATTCCATGGTCTTTGGCTTGCTACTCATGGACCAATCGTACGGACGGTTCATCGCGCTTCTGCGTTTGCTTCTGCTTCGGCCGCGGTCGACGTTTGCGCCGACGCCGGCCTGGACCTTGAAGGACGGGCCGGGCATGGCCGCTGTCCTGCCGGGTCAACGGTTTCAGAACGGGCGAAGATGATGTACCGGGGATTCCCGGCGGATCTCGCTGCCATCGACGAGAGCGTGCACGCCCACGCTTACCGCCCACAATGGGCTGATTTTGGTCAAACCGCCACGTTTCGACCACCAAAAACAGGAATGACCGACAGCGGTCATGTGGACCGCAGCTATAAGTGTCACCCCCGGCCGCCCGTTAGCCGATCGGCCAACGGACAGACAGTGGCGTCTCGCCACTGGAGCTAATAGCTCCGCTTTGGTAGCTTTCAACGCATGGCCATCAAATTTGAGAACGTGGGTATCGCTGTTCGCGACATCGAAGCAGCAATCGCCTTTTTCACCGATCTCGGTCTTACACTCATCGGCCGTGACACGGTCAGCGGCGAGTGGACCGATACTGCCGTTGGACTTGATGGAAACCATGCCAACATCGCGATGCTCCAGACCCCAGATGGTCATGGTCGGCTTGAGCTTTTCGAATACATCCATCCCGAGGCGATCGAGTCGAACCCGACTCGTCCCAACGACATTGGCATGCACCGCGTGGCCTTTTCGGTAGACGACATCGACAAGGCCCTCGAGGTAGCTGCAAAGCATGGATGCCATCCGCTACGCGGTGTGGCGACCTATAAGGACGTCTATAAACTCACGTACCTCCGCGGCCCCAGCGGAATCCTCGTGATGCTCGCCCAGGAACTGAAGAAAGACTGACACCCGAATCGGCCCAATTGGCCTGTATTGCCAGGCCTCAGGGTCCAGAGACTGTCCGGTGAAGGACCGGCTTGCGGACACTCACTCGCTCTCCTCGTTGCCGGGCAGGCACCCCACGTGAGGCGGCCCCAACCCGGTATCAGGGCGATGTGAATCAGAGCTGGCCAGTGGCCTTCCGTACCAGCTCCGCGATGACCTTCTCATCGGCCGATGAGAGCTCGGTGATGGCGTAGGACGTGGGCCACATTGTGCCATCGTCGAGCTGTGCCGGCCCGAAGAACGTGAGGTTGCCGTAGCGAGCCTTGAACCTCGCGCGCTCCTGGTAGAACAGCACGGGCTTGCCGTCCGCGTTGGCATAGGCGGGGCTGCCATAGAGCAGCTTCGGGGCCAGCGACGGGGCGACCCCCATGACGATCGAGTGAATGCGCTCAGCGTTTGTCTTGTCCGGCTCGTCAAGTGAGGCGATTTTGTCGAGAACCGACTGTAAGGCCTCGGCGGCGCTCTGCTGCTCCTTTAGCTCCTTGGCGCGCTGCTTCATTGCGGCCCGCTCCTCGGGGGTGAACTTGGACCCAGAACCTTTCGACTCAGCCATGCGCCCATTCTTGCAGGCGAGGGTGAACCCAGCGCTCCGTAGCGGCGTTCCGCAGGGCTGCGTGTCACGCTTTCTCGTCGCTTAAGGGGGATCGGTTGGCGAGCCGTGTGTACGGTACTGATATGGCTTCTCCGCAGACGCTAAGCGAGGCCGAGCGCCGCGTCGTCGCGACTTGGGCCGCAGACTGCGCTGAGCGAGTCGTGGCCTTATTTGAGGCAGAGGCGCCGGCAGATGGTCGCCCCCGCGACGCCATCGCCCGAGCCCGGGCCTTCGCTCGCAGTGAGCTCAGTGCCGCCGAAGAGATCCGCCGGCGGTTTGTTGCGGGCCGTGCCGCACGCGAGGTGAATAGCCCTGCTGCGGTGGCTGCCGCCCGGTCTGCCACGCAAGCCGCAGCCGTCGCCCACATGGGCGCGCACGCCTTAGGGGCAGCCGCGTATGCCGCGAAAGCGGCCGGACTGGCGGCGCCCGATCGGCCCCAGACGGTCGACGACGAGGTCCACTGGCAACTCGAGCACATGACTGCCGAAGTCCGGTCCGCGCTTCGGCGCTTGCCACCGCTGGGTGGGAATTCCGCCGGTCCGCTGGGGTCAGGACTTCTCGCGTCCGGAATCCTCGCCTCGATTATCCGCGCGATCCAGGCCGACTTGGCCCGCCCTGACCAGTCTGCCTCCTCCAGCTGAATCTGCCGCCCGCAGGCCGGTCGATCACCGTACTGTTGGTGCCCGGTGGCCGAACCTTTAGCGGACGGCGGCGCGTCGGAGCCTTTCGGATGCTTGCTGGGTGAGCGCCTGCAGAGCGGTGGGCGGGGATTGGAAGAGGCTCTCGCCCCGGCATTGTGTAGCGCCGGCCAGAGGCTCGCAGCCCAGGCAACTTCGCGCTCTTCAGTGGTGAACACTTGGCCTCTTGCCCGTTCATAGCAATCAATGAATTCTTCCGAACCTTCCAAGGACGCAAGTGTCGGGACAGTTTTGCTGGCGAATGCTCCCGATGCTGCCCCGACGATAGCCGCTGCCGGAAGGGCCACGAGGCTGTCCCAGTCGTGGACCGCCCGAGGGCTGGCATCTTTCCAGCAAAGATTCTGGCTCTCCCAGTCTCCATGGCCGGCAACCAGCGGAAGCGTCGCTCGGGCGAGCCGATCGGAAACGGTGGTCCTGGTCCCTGGCGTCGACAACCGGATTTGGCGGCCAGAAGCTACCTGTCGGGGGACTCCAATGCATCCACGGTGGAGGTGTGCCAAGGCCGGTCGGTAACTGCACTTCGCAGGATTCCTGCCAGGTCCGCCAGGAGTGAAGCCGATCGACCAGCGAAGGGCAGGTCTCCACCGGTGTGCATCTTGCCGCCACGGCGCCTTCCCCTCGCGGGCGGCAGCCCCGGCAACTGCCACACCCGGAACGCCCCCGGTACGGACCTCCCCGCATATGAAACGCACCCCAGAGGGCTGGCTGCTAGAGCCGCTAGAGGCCGGGGCGCTGTGGGGACGAGCCGTCGGGGCGGCTATGCGTCAGGCGACCCACGAGGTCCAGTCAGCGGGGTTCGCCGACGGCCGCCCCAGCAGGAAGCCCTGCCCGGCTGTCACGCCCGCTTCGATGACTGCGTCGAGTTCGGCCTGCGTTTCAATTCCTTCAGCGACCAGCACCGCTCCTGTGTCACGGGCCAGACCGCGCACCGCGGCGGTGGCCTCCCCGGCCTGACCGTGAACCAACCCACTGATGAAATCCCGGTCAAGTTTGATGATGTCCGGACGGATTTCGCGGATGCGCAGGATGGAACGGTCCTCACTGGAGAAGTCCATGGACAACCTCGCGCCGTTGCGGCGAAGCAGATCCAGGGCGACGCTAATGGCTTCCCAGTCTTCCCCTGCACGCTGTCCTTCGCTGTCATGCCCGGTGAAATCGATGACCATCCTCTCCGGCGGCAGGGCGGATGTGAGCAGCAGGTATTGGACCCTGGGATCGGTGATAGCGGCCGGGCTGAGGTTGGCGGCGATGAACAGCGGGGAAGGGATCTCCTGCCCGGCAGTGATCGCACTTTCAAGGGCTGCTATTTCCAGGTCCATGCCGAGTCCGAGGGCAGCTGCGTCCCGGAACCAGGTGGCAGCGCGGGAGCCGTCGGTGCTGACGAATCGTGCCAGTGCCTCGAACCCGATGACGTTTCCGGCAGGCATGCTTCGGATGGGCTGCAGGGCCGTCAGCACCATCCGATTCTCCAACACGTCTTCAATCCGGTGTATGCGGCCGGCATCCAAGGAGCCCTGGGCAAGGTCATGGGTGTCGAACGGGAACGCCGTCTCGGCGGAGCCCTCCCCCGGGCGGGGTGCGGTCGCGTCCTCGGCCGCACCCGTCAGGCTTCTGGTCAGGATCAGATGTTCCAGCAGCGCCCGCTCAGGGTGTCCCGGGTAGGCGGCGAGGCGTTCACGCAGCTGGCTTCTGGCCCACTCGCCTTCAGGATCCGGATCCTCCAGCACATGGCGGATGACCTCCGCCACCTGCCTTTGCAGACCACTGCCAAGACCCCTTGGCAGTGATCCTGGCCCGCCCTGATCCGGTACGGATGACGCGCCAGGAGTCGGCGGGAAGGTGAACTCGTCGTTCGACATCGGCTATGTTCCTTGCTCCGGTGTTCGTACCGCTGCTGGCTGGTGTTCCGGATCCGTGGAGGCCACCGGGTGTGATGACCATACCGTCAACAGTGGGCAAGATGGCGGTGAACGGCAAATAGCAGGGAGCGTTACCTATAAGCCGGAATGAGTTCCTGGCGGACCAAGTGGCCGCCGTCGAGGGGGTCGACCTCGTACCAGCGTTCATCGAGCAAGCGACAGCACGATTTCCTGGTATCCCGTTCCGTGTCGCATCCCTAACCAGCCACACGCCTGACCCCCGGATACTCATGGCCCATTGAAAAGGCCGTTCAGATGCTCGCTGCGGCAGGTAATGAGCACAGTGAAGCAACAAGCCGCTATAGATGGGAGAGACTAGCCTAGGCCTGCCGGCGGTACACGGCTTCGACCACTTGGTACGGATCACGCCCGGGCACCAGGTTGTTCATGGTGATCCGTCCGCTGTTGCCGTCGCCGGGCTCGATGTGGATCTCCCAGCCCCAGTCGGGGCCGGACGGGGCGGCGTACCAGCCGGTCAGCCTGACCACGCCGTCATCGCCGATGTCCCCGGCAAAGTTCATCCATTCCGGCCCGGAGTGGAAAGAATCAACCCACACCGCCGCCGCGCCGGTTCCGGAGGCAGGGCCGGAGCCCAGGAGCAGCAGGCCGCTCTGCGGCTTGTCCTCATGCGACCATGTGTACTCGATGGTCACGAACTCCCGGGCGGTGACGGTGACGGTCGCAGTCGCCAACGATTCCTGGAACTCATCCGTGGGCATGATGCGCAGCCGGTTGTGGCCCTGCCAGGTTCCCACGAACGGGGCCATGGTTTGGATAATCGTCATACCGGCAGTCTGGCCGGGATGCGCCGGCGCCGCCAGTAAGCGCACGCCTTTGGTTACTCGTGTCCTGCGCGTTGACACAGAACGACGCTTCGCCGTCGTCGTCGGCGTCAGACAGTCAGCCCGGCCTGCGGTGGCCGGTCAGGCCGTGTTCGTAGGCGAAGATGACGGCGTGCACGCGGTCGCGCAGCCCGAGCTTCATCAGGATGCGGCCCACGTGGGTTTTCACCGTTGATTCGGCCACGAACATTCGTTCCCCGATCTCCGTGTTGGTCAGTCCCCCGGCGATGGCCGAGAAAATTTCCAGTTCCCTCGGTGTCAGGGCCGCGACAGCTTCATCACCCCCTGAGGAGCGACCGGAGGGAAGCCTTTGGCTGAAGAGGTCCAGCATCCGGCGGCTGACCCTGGAGGAAATGGCGGCGTCGCCCCCGGCGACGGCTCGGATGGACGCGAGCAGCTCAGCTCGTCCCACATCCTTGAGCAGGAAGCCGCTGGCACCGGCCCGGAGCGCCGCGAAGGCATACTCGTCGAGATCGAAGGTCGTGAGGACAATGACGCGTGACTGCGGGCACTCCTGGGCGATTAGCTCGGTCGCGGCAATGCCGTCCGTGTCCGGCATCCGCACATCCATCAGCACCACGTCCGGCGTCAGGGTGCGACACATGTCGATGCCAGTCCTGCCGTCAGCCGCTTCGCCAACGACTTCGATCCCGTCCTGGGCATCCAGCACCATGCGGAATCCCATTCGGACGAGGGTCTGGTCATCAACCAGCAATACTCGGATCGGGCGCGTGGGTGGGATAGCTACCGCTTCCATGGGGCTCTCTCCTGCGACGGAAACCGTGCGGTCACGGACCATCCTCCGCCGGCCAGAGGACCTGCCTGCACCGTGCCGCCATACAGTGCGACGCGCTCACGCATGCCCACGATGCCACGCCCGGCATGTTCGGCAGGAACGCCCCCTGGCTGCCCGTCGTCGGTCACCGAGACCATAATCGCCTCGGCGCTGAACTGCATGCCAACCGTGATCTCTGTGGCGCCTCTCGCGTACTTAAGGGCATTGGTGAGCCCTTCCTGGATGACCCGGTAGATGACCAGCTGTATCCCGGGACCGGCCGGAGGAACACCGGCCGACTGCAGGACCACGGGAAGGCCCGTAGAACGAAAAAGCTCTACCAGCGCCTGGACGTCCTCCACCCCGGGCGCAGGCGCTACTGCGCCCGGTGACTCCCCCGTGTCGCCTTCGTTCAGAACTCCGAGCATCCGGCGCATGTCCGCCACTGCAACGCGGCCCGTCTCGGCGACCTGGCGCATGGCTTGGACGGCGCGGGCAGGATCAGTAGGGGCGATCGCTGCCGAACCATGGGCCAGGGAAATCATCACTGCCAGCCCGTGCGAGACGATGTCGTGCATCTCCCGGGCGATCGCGTTGCGCTCAGCGGCAGCGGCAATGCTGGCCAGGTGCTCCCGTTCACGCATCAGCCGGTCGGCGCGGTCCACGAGGGCGGCCACGTAGCCGCGGCGCGTGCGTACGTTCAGGCCGGCCAACGCCGCGATCACGAGTAAGACGATCGCCTGGCCGGCTTGGCCAAGGTCCACCGTCGACCCGGGCAGGAGGACGGTAGCGAGAAGGAGGATTCCGCCGGTCCCCAGCAGGCCAAGGACGGCGCCTCGCACTGACCGGTAGACGGCGACGGCGTACAGCGCCATGGCTGTCGCCACCGCGGCGAAGCTTGCCGGAACCGCGAAGGTGGCGAGCATGATCCCTGCCGTGGCGGCCAACGAAAAAATGGGAGTTCGACGGCGGATCAGCAGCGCAGTGCCCGAACCCAGAACAGCGAGCACTGGGAGCATAAATCCCTGGCCGCCGTCGGTCCCGCCGGCGTGAAAGGCGATAGCTGCCACCAGGGCCGGCACTGTGTACGAGGCAGCGACCAGGACGTCTGTGGTTCGCGGGCGAGAACGCCATCCGCCTCGCAAAATCGGTTCGTTCGACGGAACCGGCGCCGTCAAGGCCACTTCCGGCACCGCTGCCCGGCGCTCAGCGTCCCCCGTCCCGGTCATGCTCCGGACTCTACCCGTCGTGCAGTGCATCAGGGCCCTTCTGTCTTCACTTATGTAGGTGCTGTGTACCGCTGTGGCTGAACACAGGTGGCCGGTGATGCAGCACGCCGTCGAAAACTAGTGGAGTGCAAGGACCAGGTAGAGGGCTGCAAGGGCAGCTGTGGTAGGGGCCATGATGAGGCGTTCGGGTTTGCTGCGGGAGATCCCGTTCATGACGACGCCGAGGGCGAAGTACGCGGTCATCACCCAGATGCTGATGGAAGTAAAGGATTCGCTGACCAGCGCCGGGACGAGGCCGGCCTTGGCCAGCGCGGCATAGGCGAAGAGAGCATACACGCCTATGGATACCGCGCTCCCGATTCTGAAGTTGGTCGGGAGGACACGGTGTTGTCCGCCCCAGGCCATCCTCCCGAGCGGAGCCCCGGCGATAAGCGCGCCCTGGAAGATGGTCAGGCCGGCCAGAAGCGCGCAGGCGAGTATTGCGGGTGCTGCGATGGTGATCATTATTTCCCCCTGAGTGCGCGGATGTGGTGCTTCCTCCAGTTGCTGACCTTACGGCGTCATGTCATCTGCCGCTGTGCCCGGCGGCGGACAAGGGTTCCTACGATCGCCGGCAGGGAACCGGCGAGAATGGCGAGCAGCAGGCCGAGCGCGAGCAAGACAGGAACCCGGGCAGGCGTCCCTCCGGCCGGAAGCTTCAGATGCGCCGTGGGATAGTCGATCATCTTCGCCGCGGACAGCGCCGTGGCACGGTCGGTATGCCGCGCCAGGTACTCGAGGGCACCGTCGAATCCGAGCACCCCATCGGTGCCGGGGAGAGCATCGACGGGCACGTCGCGGGACGCTGCCCAGTCCCTCAACTGCGGGTCGATACCCCGGTCCCCCACCGCCCCGGGAGCAATGACCCTGTCCACCGGAGGTGCCTGCCGTTCCGGGACAGTCAGCAGAACCAACCCGTGTTTGGTGGTGACCGTGTTCGTGGCGCCGACGGCCACCGCCCGGGCGGCGAAGGACATGTTGTAGACCTCGAATGCGCTGGCGACGTCGATTTCGCCTACGCCACTGAAGAGCCCAACGCCGATCGTCGGCCGGAACCACGGAATGAGGGCGTTGAGTCCGACGGGAATGTCCGCGGCGTCGAAGGACTGGACGGGTATCTCAGCTGCCGCCCCGATGGACCAGCCCGGGTAGTCCACCAGCCGGCCGACCCGGTCGGCCTCCTCAGCCCCCGCCAGATCCTCCATGACTTTCAGCGCGCCCGGGATACCGGACGTAACACCGGCAGTGGTGGTGATCATGCCGTCCTGAACGTATCGCAGACCTCCCGTCCATTGGACCTCCGGATGACTCTTCTTCAGAGCACCCAGACGTGACCAATGACTTGTCGCCGTTCGTCCGCTCAAGAGGCCGGTCTCGGCCAGTACGCTCGATCCGTTGCAGACGCCCAGGACCCGGGCTCCCCGGCCTGATTGCTCCACGATCCACTCCCGCATTGCGGTTTCCTCTGGCCCCTCCGGGGCACCGACGGCCGGGACAACGACGACGTCGGGCTGCCGGGCCATGCCCGATGTAATGTCCTCGAACGTGTACGTGGGCACTATCGCCGGACCTCCGTCAATTGGCGCAGGGGCAGACTGCGCTGCGACTGTGTAGACGGAGAAATTCAGGGAGCTGGCAAACACTTCGTAGGGAGCCAGAACGTCGCTCCCCACGGTGCCCGACGAGCCCAGGACAACGGCCACAACCATCGCGCCGGAGGAAGAGGGCCGATTCCCAGGGACTTCGTTCAGGCCTTGCACGGGCGGCACTACATGGCTTTCTGCCTCCGCCACCCCTGCGCCGGCGAATGCCAGCGCGGCTATCGTGAGGAGGGACAACCCGACCGAGAGGGCGGCATACATAACGCGTTTTGAACGGGAAACCATGGATGTGTCTCGATTCCGGGGAAGGTGTGGGGCCGTCAACCTGTGTGGCTGGTTGCTCTTTCACGCTACGGATTGCCGTTCACACCTACATCAGCCCACGGGACATCCCCCAGCCGGTACAACCTGTACCCAGGTACTACGCGTGGCAGCCCGACGAACCCGCCGGCGGCGGAACCGCCCACATCCGACGGCGGGTTCTGCCGGCAGCGCCAGGACTAGAGCACGGCAGACAAGAACGCCCGGGTCCGCTCATGCTGCGGGTTGCCAATGACGGCCTCTGCGGGACCTTCCTCAATGATCCGGCCGCCGTGCATGAACACCACGCGGTCAGCCACGTCCCGCGCGAATCCCATTTCGTGCGTCACAACGATCATGGTCATTCCCGTTCGGGCCAGGTCCTTCATGACCCTGAGGACCTCGCCCACCAGCTCAGGATCCAGCGCCGACGTCGGCTCGTCGAAAAGCATCAGTTTCGGTTGCATGCAGAGCGCCCGGGCGATCGCCACGCGCTGCTGCTGCCCGCCCGAGAGGTGCCGCGGGTAGGCATCCGCTTTCTCCGACAGGCCTACCTTTTCCAGCAAATCCAATGCTCGACGGCGGACATCCGCCTTGCGCTGCTTGAGCACCCTGAGCGGGGCTTCCATGAGGTTCTCCAGCACGGTCATGTGCGGGAAGAGGTTGAAGTGCTGGAAGACCATCCCGATATCGGTGCGGTCGGCGCAGATTTCGTTGTGGGACTGTTCGTGGAGCTTGTCGCCCTTCATCCGGTAGCCCACTGCCCTGTCCGCGACCCACAGCAGGCCGCCGTCGATCTTCTCCAGGTGGTTCACACAGCGGAGGAAGGTGCTCTTTCCGGAGCCCGAGGCTCCGATGAGGCAGACCACTTCGCCGCTTTGGACGTGGAGATCGATGCCCTTGAGGACCTCGTTGTCCCCGAAGCTTTTCCGTACGCCCTCGGCGCGCACCAGCGGGAGCCGCTCCGGTGACGATGGCAGGGGCATGGTTGTGTTGATGGTCATGATTGCCCGGCCTTTCCTGAGCCTTGTGCGGAGTGAACGGTGAAGAATTTGCGCAGCCGCGCAGCTGCGGTCAGCGGGACGGACCGGGATGTGCCCCGCGCGAAATGCCGCTCCAAGTAGCCTTGGCCCACCGTAAAGACCGTGGTGACGATGATGTACCAGATGCTGGCTACCAGGAGCAGAGGGACCACCTGCAGATTCTTCGAATAGATGATCTGGGCTGAATACAGGAGCTCGGGGACTGCCAGCACACTGACCAGCGACGTCATCTTGAGCATGCCAATGAACTCGTTGCCCGTGGGCGGGATGATGACGCGCATGGCCTGCGGCAGGATCACCCGGGTGAGGGTCTGGATGCGGGACATGCCGAGGGCACCCGCCGCCTCGCCTTGGCCTTGGTCGATGGACTGGATTCCAGCCCGCACGATCTCCGACATGTAGGCGGCCTCGTTGAGGCCCAGGCCAAGGATCGCCGCGGCGAGGGGCGTGATGATCTGGTTGGCGTCCAGGCTCACGCCCGGGATGCCGAAGGTGATCTCCGGATACAGCGCCGACAAGTTGAACCAGAACAACAACTGCACCAGGACAGGCGTGCCGCGGAAGATCGTCACGTAGGCGCTTGCTGAGGCCTTGACCACGGGGTTTGCCGACAGCTGCATGACCGCAAGCACTACGCCCAGCCCAACGCCGGCCGCCATGCAAACGACCGTCAGAAACAGCGTGATACCGATCCCGTTGATGATGGCGACGTCGCGGAAATACAGGGCCACTTTGTCCCAGCCGAAACGGGGATTGCTCACCGCTGAAACAAGCAGCAAGACGACGACGGCGGCGACCGCAGTACCAGCCACCCATCGCCACGGGTGCCTGGCTGGCACCACGGTGAACTGTCCGCGGGAGGTCCCCACCTTGGGAAGACTCATCAGGCTGCTCATTTCACTCCGCTCGCGTCCACGGCGTCAGCGCTGATGGTCACGGAGTCCGGGATGCCGTACTTCGCGTTGATCGCCTTATAGGTGTCGCCTGCGATCAGCGCCCTGACGGCCGCAACTATTGCTTTGGTCAGAGCCGAACCCTTTGGCATGGCTATACCGACCGGGGTTGGTTCGAAGTCCTGATTGCTGGCGAGCTCGAAGGCACCGCCGGAAAGCTTGCTTGCGTAGCTCATGCCGATAAGACCTGACAGGACGCTATCTACGCGCCCGGAGATGAGGGCCAGGTTGGCTTCGTTCTGGGAGGGAAAGAGCTGAATGTCGATCGGCGCCTTGCCGGCGTCGACGCACTGCTTGGAAAACGCCGGAAGGGTCTCGATCCCTTGCGTGGTTCCCTTTTCGCCGCCCACCTTGGTGCCGCACAGCTTCATAGCGTCGAGGGCCAATTTCTTGGGATTGCCCGTCTTGACCGCGAGGCCGGAGCCACTGCTTTGGTAGGAGGCGAAATCGGCGTTCAGCTTGCGCTCGGCTGTAACGTTGAAGCCCGAGATACCGACGTCGTACTTGTTCGAGCTCACGCCCGGGAGGATGGTGTCAAAGGTCGCCGGAACCATTTTCGCTTCGAGTCCCAGCGTCTCGCCAACGGCTTTCGCAAAGTCTGCGTCCCAGCCGACAACCGTCTTGCTGTCAGCCGCGTAGAACTCATATGGGGAGAAGGTGGGGTCCGTGCCAACCACCAGCGTGCCTTTGGCCTTGACCTCCGCGGGCAGGAGATTCGCTGCGGCCTGGTTGAACGGCGCCGTTGGAATGGCTGCGTCTTTGCCGGGAATGGAATTGACCGCGGCTTCTTTGCCGGCGTCGAGTGAAGCAGTGGTGCAGCCGGTGAGCCCGACGGCGGCCGCCAGTAGGAGGGTGCCTAGGGAGATGAATCTAGGACGGTTCATGATTGCCTTCCGGATAGGTTGTTCCGTGGTCAACGGCGATGTTGACCACTGTGGTGCCGACATTGACGAGAGCGGGATGCCGAACGATTGCAACTACCCCGTCAATGGGTGCAAAGAAGTCTTTTGAGGGCCGGTCGAGTTCTTCAACCGAGTGAACCCGGGCCACGAGATCGCCAGCCCTGACCTTCTGGCCAAGGTCGACTACCGGTTCGAAGAGGCCGGCCATCGTGGAATGGACCGGGGATTGTGCGGTGAGTTCAACCCACCGGATCGGGGCTTCGGCGTCGGACGAACCGCCGGCGGAGGATGCGTCCTTGAGTACTCCCCAGTGGCCAAGCAGCGAGTGAAGTCCCGTCCTGGCCCTGTTGAGGATCGGCAAGGATACGGTTCCCCTGCCACCGAGTTCGGTCGAGATCATCGGTACGCCCGCCTGGTCGGCGGCGCCGCTGATGGAGCCTGCCTTCAGCATGGGCTTCACCACCACCGAATATGGGGGGTTGAACGCGGCCACGGCCGCTGTCTTCTCGGCCCATAGCTCCGGCGTCGGTCCCTGGTAGACGAACGCGGACGGAACATATTCGGAGGCGATGCCCCCTGAGTGGATGTCCATGACGAAGTCCGCCATGGGGATGAGTTCCCCGGCGATAAGCGAGGCGATCTGCTCCGCGGGTCCGCCGTCTGCGCGGCCCGGGAGGGCGCGGTTGAGATTGACCTTGTCCACGCTGGAAACGCGGCTTCCTTCGCGGACGGCTGCAATGTTGAGGGCGGGCAGAATGATCAATCTCCCGGTGACGTCGTCCGGGTGCAGGGAACGAATGAGCTCCTGGAGCAGGATCTGGCCTTCATATTCGTCACCGTGCGTGCCGGCGATCAGGAGGACCGTGGGGCCGTCTCCGCCGCTCAGGACGGCGATGGGCGAGGGGATGACTGCAGCGTCATTCTCGTTGTCCGAGTGCTCAATCTCCAGGTAGCCCAACTGTTTGCCGGCGGCGGCAAAATCGATGCCGCGTATGCGGGGAATGTGCAGGCTCATTGGGCAACTTTCGTCGGGGTTGGTAGGATTGGATTCACTGTATACAGTGAATCCTGTGATGTAAAGCACGTAGGATTAAATGAGTTTTGATACCGGTGAGGGGATGAGGCGAATGGCTGCGCAAGCTGCCAAGGGGATGCGGCCGCTGAGCGAGCACGTCTACGACAGGATCAGCAATGAGATCGTCAATGGCGTGGTCGAACCTGGCGCTGCCCTGGTCCAGGAACAACTGGCTGAAGAATATGGTGTTTCCCGCACCCCGGTCCGCGATGCGCTGAACCGCTTGGTCCATGAAGGGCTCGCCACCCTGGTCCCGGGGGCCGGCTTTTTCGCGACCACACTGACCCGCTCAGCCGTCGAGGAAGTTTACGAAGTCCGCAAGGCTCTTGAGGTTATGGCCATCAGGCAATGCGGTGCCAGGTACACGGACCTTCAGCTTGCACGGCTTGAGTTGCTCATCGCGGAGGGCGCGGCAAGCGCCGATCCAGAGCAACTGTTTACCGCCACGCGGGCGTTCCACTTGGGCCTGGCGGCACCGGCGCCCAACGGGTTTCTGCTGAAAACACTCGAATCCGTGTGGGATAACCCGGTTCAGCGGCTCATCAGCCGGTCGTATCCTCTGGACGCGGCCAAGCTTGAGCGCGTGGCAGGCGCCCACCGGGAGATCCTGGCCGCGGCCCGCGCAAACGACCTCGAAACACTGATCCCCTTGTTGGATCTGTGCCACGAGAAAGACTGACCGGGAAGTCATTCCAGCCTCAGTTGTAACTGCTTCGATGGGGTGACCCTGCAGAAGTGGGCCTGGCTAGTTCCCGGCGATCTCCGCATAGAGCTTCTGGACTCGGGCCTTGATATCGTCTCGGACCAGGCGCATCCGTTCCATTCCTTCGATGCCGCGTTCGGAGGGTTCGTCTGTTTCCCAGACCTCAAAGCGGGTACCGTCGCGGGGTTCGAGCTTCGCCTCGGTTCCCAGCACCACCACCACGTCGACGGCGTCCAGCATCTCGTCCGCGACCGGCTTGGGGTGTTCGCCGGTGATGTCGACGCCGAGTTCGGTCAGGGACTCCACGGCCTGCGGGTTGAGGGACTTGCCGGGCTTGGTGCCTGCCGAGTAGACGCTGACGGCCCCGTTGGCGAGCTGGTTCATCAGGCCGGCGGCGAGCTGGGATTTGCCGCCGTTCTTGCTGCAGACGAAGAGCACGGCAGGGGTCTTGTGTGTACCGGGTGTTTCAGGGGTCATGAGTGCGTTGTTTCCTTTGTGTGTGAGTCGGCCAAGTGGGTGGAACGGGTTTGCGTCAGTTGATGCCGGAGCGGCCGTGGGTCAGGCCGGTGGGGAAACCGACCAGCACCGGTTCGGGTGTGCCGCAGCAGCCGCTCTCCCCGGAGGCCGCTCCTAACATTGTCCCAGTGGCCGGGACCTCGCGGATGGTGCCGGCGTCGGTGGAGCAGACGCCGGTCTCAGGGAGTTCCAGCTGGACGGTGCCTGCGGCTTCGTGGTCCCCGGCCAGGGCGGCCACGACGGAGCGGACCTGTTCGTAACCAGTGGCCAGCAGGAAGGTCGGTGCCCGTCCGAAGGACTTCATGCCCACGATGTAAAAGTCCGTCTCCGGGTGGGCCAGGACCTTGGCGCCGTGCGGAGGGACTGTGCCGCAGGAGTGGAATTCGGGGTCGATCAGGGGGCCCAGCTCCACCGGCGCCTCCACAGCCGGGTCCAGGTTGAGCCGCAGTTCGCGCAGGATGTCCAGGTCCGGGCGGAAGCCGGTGCAGGGCACCACGATGTCGGCGTCGAGGGTGCGGCCGTCAACGGCTTCGACGGTCACGCCGGAATCCAGTGTTTTGAGGGCAGCGATGCCGAAGCCGGTGTGCAGCTCGATTGTTCCGGCCTCCACGAGCCGCCGGACCCGGCCGCCGAGCTGGCCGCGTGCGGGAAGCCCGTCGGCGTCACCGCCGCCGTAGACCTTCGCCGCGGAGTCGCCCCGGAGCGCCCACAGGATCGTGGTGTCCGGCTCCTCCTTCGCGAGGCCGGCCAGGCTGATGAGGGTGTTCGCGGCGGAGTGCCCGGCGCCAACCACCAGGACTCGGCGCCCCGTGAAGGCGGCGCGGTCGCGGCCGGTGACGTCGGGAAGCGGCGCGGAGATCCGGCCCGCTGCGGCGTCCTCGCCGATGGCGGGCAGGCCGGACGTGCCCAGCGGATTGCGGCGGGACCAGGTTCCGGAGGCATCGATGACTGCAGCCACGGCGTGGTCGCGCGTTTCGCCGTCGGCGTAGTGGACCCGGACGGTGAAGGGTGTGGTGTCACGGTTGCGGGCGTGGGTCTTGTCCAGGCCCTGCCGCGTCACAGCGACGACGCGCGCGCCGATTTGCAGCCGGGAGGCGATCTCCGGCAGCGCGGCGACGGGCTCGAGGTAGTTGTCGATGAGTTCGCCGCCGTACGGCAGGGCGGTGGGCCGGGGCGATTCCCAGCCGGAGGCTTCCAGCAGGCGGACGGCGGCGGCGTCGAGATTGTACCGCCATGGTGAGAACAGCCGGATGTGGCGCCACTGCTCGATGGCGGCGCCCGCCGTCGGGCCTGCCTCGAAGACCAGCGGCTCCAGGCCGCGCTCCAGCAGGTGGGCCGCAGCGGCCAGGCCCACCGGGCCGGCGCCGATCACTGCAACGGGAAGGCTGTTTGTCGAATCCATGCTGTCCTCTTTCGTTCAGCGGGTGTGGCGGTTCAAGTACGGGCGGGGCCTGCCGGTCCCATCGCTTGAAGGGACCGGCAGGCAGCGGGGCGTCAGCAGCAGTCGTGATCGTCGTCGCAGCAACCCGAGTCGCCGCCGCAGCATCCGGTAGTCATTCAGCTCACCTCCTCCCCTTGTCCGGGTTTCAGGCGTGGGTGGGTTCCTCCACCAAGGCCGCGGCGATACTGTCCGCGTTGTCCCGGGCCGGTTACTTGGCAGCTGGGATGAGGGACTCGATTAGGCCCTCGATGCGGGTCTTGATCTCGTCACGGATCGGACGGACGGCGTCGACGCCCTGGCCGGCCGGGTCTTCCAGCACCCAGTCCTCGTAGCGTTTGCCCGGGAAGTACGGGCATTCATCTCCGCAGCCCATGGTGATCACGACGTCCGATTCCTTCACGGCCTCGGTGGTGAGGACCTTCGGGACCTCGGCGGACATGTCGATGCCCGCCTCGGCCATAGCCTCGACGGCGGCGGGGTTGATCTTGTCTGCAGGCTGGGATCCGGCGGAACGGACTTCGATGGCCCCCTTGGAGAGGCTGGTCAGGAAGGCGGCGGCCATCTGGGAACGGCCGGCATTGTGCACGCACACGAAGAGGACGGAGGGCTTCTTGGCGGATTCGGTGCTCACTGTTTTCTCCTGGAATCAGTTAGGGGATGGGCGAGAGGGTCTGCTTGAGGTCGTCGCGCCCGCAGCATTTGCGTCGCTCATAAGATATTGATGCTGATCGATATATGGAGTATCGGACAATAAATTGATGATTGTCAATATTCACGGCGAAGCGGGTTTATTGCCGGTCCTGCCCGCCAGAGTTCGCCGTTCGGCGCCGGAGACCGCCCGGGGCTAGGCGGCGTGCATCCGGGGTGCTAGGTCGCTAATGCGGTGGGAGATATCGGCGAAGGCGTTCTCAAAGGCTTCCTCGGTGTTGATCCGCAGCGGATCCGGCACCGACCAGTGGACGCCGCCGAGGCCGGTAAGTTCCTCGTGGGCGTTGTCGCACACGGTCACGACGAAGTCCCCGTCACCGACCACCTGGTCCAGCCTCCGCGGAGAACGCTTTGCGATGGTGAGCCCATGCCGGCCTGCGACGTCGATGGCTCCCTGAGCGATGCTGTCCGCGGGGTGCGTTCCCGCCGAGGCCGATGGGATTCCACTGACCTGCGGCCAAAGGGCGGCGGCCAACTGGGACCGGGCGCTGTTCCGGGTGCAGACGAACAGCACACGCCTGGCGCCGTGTTCAACACCGGGCGCGAGGCCTTCCAGTGCACCGGCGGCAAGCCGGATATAGCTGCGGCGCCTGTCGGCCTCCGAGCGGTGGCGGGTTGCCAGGCCCGCTCCTTCCAGGGTGCGCAAATGGTGGGAAAGCAGGTTCGAGGGCATCCCCAGCTCAGCCTGCAGTTCCGTCGGAGAGAAGTCCCCCAGGGTCAACAGGTCGACGATGCGCAGCCGCGCAGGATCCGCGAGGGCCGCATGCTTGGCCACCCGCGCCTGAAAAGCATCCACTGACTCAGTCTTCATTGACTCAATTTTGACTGAGTTAATTTCATCGGTCAAGCTTGGTGCCATGACTTCCAACCAGCCGCCGTTGTGGCGCCGTGCCGTCGCCGAACTGCTTGGCACGAGCTTGCTCGTGATGATCGTCGTGGGCTCGGGGATCGCGGCGCAGCAGCTCTCCCCCAATGACGTGGGCCTGCAGCTGCTGCAGAACAGCACCGCCACCGTGCTCGGTTTGACCGTGCTGATCCTGATGTTCGGGCCCGTGAGTGGGGCGCACTTCAATCCGGTGGTCTCGCTCGTGGACTGGATCCTGGGCCGGCGCAGCGGCTCGGGACTGACTCTGCCGGAGTTCGGCACATATGTGGTTGCGCAGACGCTGGGTGCGATCAGCGGCAGTGTCCTCGCAAATGCCATGTTTGAGATGGGGACCTCCATCTCCTTCAAGGACCGCGCCACCGGCGGGCATCTGCTCGGGGAAGTTGTGGCGACCGCCGGGCTCATTTTGCTGATCTTCACACTTGCCGCCACGAAGCGGGGCGTTCTTGCCGCGCCGGCGGTGGGCGCCTACATCGGAGCCGCATATTGGTTCACGTCCTCGACGTCGTTCGCGAACCCCGCAGTGACAGTCGGCCGCATCTTCAGCGACACCTTCGCCGGCATCGCGCCGGCCTCCGTGCCAGGCTTCGTCGTCGCGCAGCTCATTGGCGCGGCAGCAGGCCTGGGCCTCCTGCTCCTCCTGTTCCCCTCGGCAGCCCGCACCGCCGACGACGTCGTGCTTCCGCACGAAGCAGAAAAGACCAGCCCCTAGCCCTGGCCGCGGCAGGCATGCGGCCGGCTCCAGGATCGCTACATTGATGAACGTCTATATTGGCGCATAATGGGTACATGAACTTGCTGCCCATTCTCGAGCCGGCCACGGATGAATGCTGCGCGCCGGCAGCGGCGCCGGCCCTGGGCCCTGAAGAGGCCAAGCAACAGGCCGTGGTCTTCAAGGCGCTGGCCGACCCGAACCGGCTCCGGCTGCTCTCCATCATCAAGGCCTCATCCTCCGGGGCGACCTGCGTGTGCGACCTGACCGATCCGCTGGACCTGAGCCAGCCCACCGTGTCCCACCACCTGAAGGTCCTGGTCGAAGCCGGACTGCTGCACCGCGAAAAGCGCGGCACCTGGGCCTACTTCTCCCTTGCCCCCGGCGCCCTGGACGACGTCGCCGGCATCCTCGCAAAGCTATGACCTTGCAGGTGACGATCCGGGCCATGGAACCAGCCGGCTGGCCCGACGTACGCCGCTCCCCGGCCCTCTGAACGAGGCACTAGCCCGGTTCCCTGCCACCTACCGCTGATTTCTTGCCTGGTGTCAGGTCACCGGGTCGATCCGGCGTACCTCGATCGGCCACAGTTTGGCCTCTCCGAATTTGCCGGCAATTTCCACGGCGCGGTCCATGTCCACGCAGTCGACGATGTAGTAGCCGGCCACGATTTCCTTCGACTCGATGAACGGACCGTCGGTCACAGAGCGCCTGCTGCCGTCCATTTTTACGAACTTCGCCTCTTCACCGAGTTCATGGGCTTCCACGAACTCTCCGGAGGCTCTGAGTTCCTTTTGCAAAGACGTGTGCGCCTGCATGATCGCTTCGATCTCGGACGCCGGAAGTGCGTTCCAGGTGTCAACGTTGTTGGGGATCAGCATCAGGTATTTCATTCTCGCTCCTCCGATGCCCGTGGCGGGCACTTGTTCTAGCTGGATTCAGATGACGGCGGGGACCCGGCAGTAGTCTCCGCCAGACGTTTGGTAAGGTAGCGCCGCTCGACCTCGGACGGTGCGAGTTCCCGGGCCCGCTGATATTCGCGGCCGGCCTCTGTCTTTCGGCCAAGGCGCCGCAGAAGATCGGCTTTCGCGGCGGGCAGAAGGTAGTAGCCCTCCAGTGACCGTGTCCGGTCAAGCTGGTCGATAAGGGCAAGCCCTGCCTCCGGTCCTTGGGACATCGCGACGGCGACGGCCCGGTTGAGCTCGATGACCGGTGACGGTGCAATCTGGGCCAGATGGTCATAGAGCAAGGCCACCTGGCCGAAGTCTGTTGTGCCGGAACTGCTGGCTGTCATGTGGCAGGCAGCAATGGCCGCCTGGATGCGGTAACTTCCGGGCCGGGAACGGCGTGAAATGGCCATTTGATCGGCGGCCGCCAGCAGTGCCACAGCTTCTACAACCGCGGCCCTATCCCATGATTGGCGGTCCTGCTCCTCCAGCGTCACCAAGTCCCCCGCGGCGTCTGTTCGCGTCCTTCGCCTGGCATGGTGGAACAGCATGAGCGCCAGGAGACCCAGAGCTTCTGGTTCTTGTGGGGACCCGTCGAGCAACGCAACCAGCAACCGGGTCAGGCGAATCGCTTCCCGGACAAGCGGCTCGCGGATTAAAGAGTTGCTGCCGGTGGCCGAATAGCCTTCGTTGAACATCAGATACAGCACGGCCAGGATCCCGGCCGTGCGTTCGGATATCAGCTCCGGCGGCGGCACGCGATACGGGATGCCTGCATCCCGTATCTTGGCACGGGCCCTGACGAGCCTTTTCGACATGGTGGCTTCGGAGACAAGGAACGCGCGCGCGATCTCACCGGTCGTCAGTCCCGCGACGGTGCGCAAGGTCAACGCCACCCGGGCATCGAGCGGGAGGGCAGGGTGGCAACAGGTGTAAATCAGCCGCAACCGGTCGTCGTCGGCCGCCGGGTCGCTCTCGGCCTCGCCTTCCAGCCCTTCGAGCGCAGTGAGAACCGCGAGCTCACGCACCGCCCTCTTTTCGCTGGCCGCACTCCGCATCCGGTCGATCGCCCTGTTCCTGGCAACGGTTGTCAGCCACGCCGCGGGGTTCCTCGGAATGCCGCGCACCGGCCAGTCAACCAGGGCGCGCGCGAACGCATCCTGGACACAATCCTCGGCCAGGCTCCAGTCGCCCGTCACGCGAATGAGGGTTGCGGTGATTCGCGCGGTCTCCAGCGCGGAGGCGGTTTCGATGGCGGTCTGCACGTCGGAGAGCTCTGGCACCACTTCATCCCTCCCTCGATCATCAGTACAGGCCACCAGGCGGATGGCTACTCCCCGAGCGGCCACACCGGCCTGATCTCGATCTTGCCAAATCTTGCCATGGGGTGTTTGGACGCCACCTCGATGGCCTCATCGAGATCGGTACAGGCGATGATGTCATAGCCCGCGATCCATTCCTTCGTCTCGGCGAACGGCCCGTCCGAGACGACCACTTCGCCCGCGCGCACCGTGACGGTGGTTGCGTCCTCGACAGGGCGCAGCCTGTCACCGTGACGGCTGATACCCCTTGCCTCCATTTCGGCCCCCCATTCGACGATGTTGTCTTCGGCGGCCACATATTTCGGCGCTGTGGGATCGCTACAGATAAAAAGCATGTACTCCACGATGACTCCTTCTTTAGAGGTTGATACACCAGTACGACGACCGGGATGTCGCCAAAAGGACAGTGGGTGAGAAATTCTTTTGAGGTCCGGCTACGGGATGTCCGGCCGACCAGGCAGCGCCGGACGGTAGATCATCTACGCAGTCGGGTGCAATAGTGGCGGGATGATCAACCAGCAACAGCTCTGGGACGACGACGCCGCCAAACAGTACGACACGCCCGGAGAGGGGATGTTCTCCCCGGAGGTGCTGGGCCCCACCGTAGAGGTCCTGTCAGAGCTCGCCGGCGACGGTCCAGCCATTGAGTTCGCCATTGGGACGGGTCGTGTCGCCATCCCCCTCTCAGAGGCGGGGGTCCAGGTCAGCGGTATCGAACTGTCTCACGCAATGATCTCCCGTCTACGTGAGAAGGTCGGAGAGGACCAGATTCCCGTCGTTCAGGGCGACATGACCCAGGCAGCGGCGGGCGATAACTTCTCGCTTGCCTTCCTGGTGTTCAACACCATCGCCAACCTCTTGACACAGGACGAACAGATCCGGTGTTTCCAGAACGCTGCCCGTCATCTTGCACCTGGCGGGCGCTTCGTCATTGAGCTCTGGGTGCCACAACTGCGTTCGCTGCCACCCGGACACGGCGGGACAGTCGAGGTGAGTCAGCCCGGGTACCTCCTGGTCGATACCTATGACGTGCTGCACCAGCACGTCATCTCGCACCACGTGCGATTCGGCCCAGAACTATCGGATGGGCGGGATGCACGGATCGGACGGACACCACACCGGTACATCTGGCCCAGCGAGCTCGATCTCATGGGGCGGCTAGCCGGGTTTGAATTGGAATCCAGGTGGGCGGACTGGGACCGCAGCGACTTCACCGCGGAGTCTTCCAGTCACGTGTCTGTATACCGGCTCTCCGCACGCTGAGGGTGCCTACCGGGAGTGGTGTTCGCGTACGCGGTCGAGCCACTCCGTGGTCAGCGCCTTGATGAGGCCGGGCTGTTCGTGCGGCAACGCATGGCCGGCTCGGTCGAGCACGGCGAATGTGGCCCGCGGATAGTGCTCGAGCAGATCCCATTGGCTGGCGTATCCCACCGTGGAGTCCTGGCGCCCGGTGACTATAAGGACGGGGCAGGGGTACGGTGGGCCCTCCTCAGGACTGGTGCTGAACCGCCAATGTTGGCCGATCCGCTCGAGGCCGGCTTCGTCGACCAAACCAAGGGCGGGGACCACGTACTCCTTGTATCGCTCCAGCGTGGCCTGCGTCTGCACGACGAAGTAGTCGCGGAACACACTCTCCTCGGCCGGGCCGAGTGTCCGGCCCGGATCCACCGAGGCGTGCAAGACCTGGTGCGCAGGCAGATCCCTCACGTTCTCGCCCAGCGGACAGATCAGCGCGAGCCCTGCCACCTGCTCCGGGCGCCTGCCGGCGATGGCTCGGGCATAGTACGCGCCGGCGGAATGGCCCATGAGCCGGAACTGCCCGGCACCGACCACACCATCGACGAACGCGAGCAAGAGGTCCAGAACGTCCTCGGCGCTATTGAGCGTGACCGACGCCGGCGTCTGCCCCATGCCCGGCAGGTCCGGGTAAATGCGCCGAAAATTGGATAGCCCGCCAAATATCGGCTCCATGGCACCGACCATCTCCCGGTGATCCACGCCCGCACCATGCAGCATCAGGACCGGAACCCCGTCACCGTGCTCGACGTAATGGACCGGTATTTCACGTGCTTTGTACTCCACAAAGTCAGCTTAAGCCGGGCCCTTCGCTAAAGGGCGTCGTTGAGTCAGCCTGGGAACCGCTTCTGCCCGCCGTTGGTAGTCTGTAGCCGACTATCGCCTTTCACCAGACATCACTCGAGGTGCGAACCATGACCGCGACGACACCCCCTCGGGGCACCGTCCTTCTTGCCGGTGCCACCGGCGATCTCGGCGGGCGGATCCTGCGGAATCTGGTCGACCTTGGCGCCACCGTTCGCGTCCTGACACGACAAGAGACCAGCACGGCTCGGATTGCAGAGCTGCGCGCCCAGGGCGCCGAGGTGATTCAGGCGGATTACGACGATCCGGACGGGCTCCGAAGGGCCTGCACGGATGTTGACTGCGTGGTCTCTGCGATCAACGGTCTCGGCAGCGCAATCCTTGGTTCCCAATCGCGCTTGCTGGAGGCGGCGGCCGCGGTGGGTGCGCGTCGCTTCATCCCTTCCGACTTCTCCATCGATTACCGTGGTATCCGGCCTCGAAGCAACCGGAACTTACAGCTCCGCAGAGACTTCGCACAGGAACTGGACGCGACCGAAATCCGGGCCACATCCATCCTTAGCGGCGCCTTCACCGACATGCTCTCCGGGCAGGCACCAATGATCCTGTTCTCCCTGCACCGTGTGCTCTTTTGGTCCGACCCCGACCAGGTGCTCGATTTCACTACCAAGGACGACACGGCCACCTACACTGCCGCCGCCGCCCTCGACGAGCGGGCGCCCCGTGTCCTCCAGATCGCCGGGGACCAGGTCACGGCAAGGACCTTGGCATCGACGATGACCGACCTGACTGGCACACAATTCCGGCTCCTCTACGCGGGCAGTGTTGGTTCCCTGACTACTATGAGCCGGGCTGTCAGAACCCTCATGCCGGCCTCTACCGAGCCATTCCCGCCGTGGCAGGGCATGCAGTACTTCGCCAGTATGTTCAGCGGCGACGCGAATCTGCGTTACATCAACAACGACCGGTACGGCAGCCGGAGATGGACGACCGCCCGGGACGTCCTGGAGCAGCACCGCCAGCAGAGTTGACCGGATCCGAGGCGCGCTGGGCCAAGTGTCCTGGTGGTCCTGGTTCAAGCAGTCACACCGATCCTGAACCGGACTGCACATTCACCCGCTGGTCCCCGGCGCGCGTAAGTCCACCGGGAATCCCTGGCGTAGGCCGATAGAGTAGGTCCAGAATTGGTCGGGGGGACCACATGAATTCACGCCATTGCCTTGTTATCGAAGACGACCAGGACATCCGTGACCTGCTCTGCATGATCCTTACCGGAATGGGGTTCGTCGTTCACGCCGAAACCACCGGCACGGCAGGACTCCGGGCAGCCGGAACACTGGACCTAGCCCTCATCACGCTGGATCTGGGCCTTCCGGACCTCAGCGGCCTGGACGCGGCCCGTGGCCTGCGGACACTCTCGAAGGCACCGATCCTCATGATCACCGCGTGGGCAGAACCCGGTGATGAGATCGACGGCATGGCTGCCGGCGCAGACGCGTACCTCGCCAAACCCTTCCGCCCTCACATGCTCAGAGAACTGGTACAGCGGCTCTGCCCACCAGAGCACCACGATGCCCCACCGGCGCGAGCCGAAGACACCGCCACGGGATCACCGGCCTAGGTTAGGGGCACACTTGGTGTCATGGCTGATTCTGAAGCAGTGACAACTCAGCGTTCGACGGTTGAGGATTGGACGCGCGCATTGGCGGAATCCGCCGGTTCGCCGGGCGGCGGGGCCGGGGCGGGATTGATGCTTGCCATCGCCGCGTCACTGACATCGATGGTGGCCGGATATACGGAAGCTGAGGAGCACCAGCGCGGGGAACTCGCCAATGTTCACGCGCGGGCGCGCTCACTCCGGGAAGTCGCCCTTCGACTGGCCGATGACGACGCGTCAGCCTCTAAAGCTTTCGGCGCCGCGTTTCGGCTGGAACCGGGGCCGGAACGCGAGGACGCGATACACCGGGCATCCGTCGTCGCCGCCAAGGCATCTGCCGTGCTCGGCAAGCGAGCCATCGATGCCATCGGAGATCTGGGGTGGCTTGCTTCCAACGGTAACCCGGCGCTTATCGCCGATATCGTCGTCGCGTTCGGTGCCCTGAGGGCAGCGGTGACAGGGGCGCGCACAAACGTGAGTTTCGATCTCGGGGCGCTCACCTCCGCGGGCTCCACGCTCGAGGAGGTTCGGGAACAGCACCCGGCCCTGTGGGAGACCGTCGAGCACCTCAACGCCGCGCTCGATCGGATAGACGGGCTGACCGCCGAGATAGACCACAGGGCCGCGCCAACCGACGCCGTCTGACGCGGCGCACGCCCGGGCGTCTGGCCCGACGGCGTGACGGAGCCGGACGCGACGTCGTAGCTGAAGTGGTTTCCGATCGCGCAGTTGTTGGCACCGGCGACATGGAGCAGGAAGTGGTTGGAACCGATCAGGTTCTCCGTGACCTTGGATGCCTGGCCGGAACCGATGAGCTCCACGCGGGATCCGCATTCAGCCAGGAAGTTCCCAACCCGAGGTTCCCCGACTGAGCGTGCGAAAGCTTGGGAGAGGCACGAACGCCAAGGATGGTCTGCGGGGCGCACAACATGCGGCGTTTTGCCAAAATGTGCCAAAACGATTTGTCGTCAGTTGTGGCTTACTGTATGGCGGCTTCCATAGCGTCGTCAAGGGTCCACAAGGTTTCAAATGTGATGCTTGACACGCATCCGCCGCCGGCCCTAATCTGATGCCAAGTCGATTTGGCAAAACGGTTTTTCACCGAGACTTGAAGTTTCCAAGCCACCACCCCAACCGTAGATTCCGTTCAAAAGAAAGGGAGTCGACAGCGATGTCCTCTCGAACCACGATTTCCCGGATCACCGCCATTGGCGGCCTGTCCACCGCGGTGCTTCTGGCAGCAACCGCCTGCGGCGCGGGGGGCCCGGCAGCGACGTCGGGTAGCGCCACGAGCACCGTCAACGTCCTCGTCGAGGCCGGCGGCCACGCCGAACTGACAGGCGTCGCCGAACAGTGCAAGAAAGATACAGGCGTTAGCGCCAACTTCGTCGAACTGCCTTATGACGGCATGTTCAACAGGCTCTCAAGCGAGTTCTCGTCCGGCAACGTCTCCTTCGACGTCGCCGCGCTCGACTCCGTCTGGCTTCCCAGCTTCAAGGACGCGGTCCAGCCCATTGACGAGCTCTTCACCGACGAGGCGAAGAAAGACATCTTCCCCGCGCTCGTGAAGGAAGCGAACGTGGACGGGCACTTTATCGGCATGCCGGCCTGGACCAACGCGGAAATCATCCTGTACCGCAAGGACCTGTTCGACGATGCCAAGAACAAGGCCGACTTCAAGGCCAAGTACGGTTACGACCTCGCCGCTCCGACCACGTGGAAGCAATACCAGGACATCTCCGAATTCTTCACGAAGGACGGCATGTACGGCACTGACGTGAAGGGCGGCGTCGAAACCGAATGGCTGGCCCACGTCCTCCAGGCCGGTTCCCCGATGGTCCTCGATGAGAACAACAACGTCGTGATCGACAACGCCGCGCACAAGGACGCCCTCGACTTCTACACCAGCCTGGTCAAGTCCGCCCCTCCCGGCGCCGCTCAGGTCGACTGGGCAGCAGCGCAGAACCTGTTCAACCAGGGCAAGACCGCGATGACCCGGTTCTGGGCCCACGCCTACCGCCAGATTCCCAAGGATTCCCCGGTCGCGGGCAAGGTCGGCGCCGCTCCGATGATCGGCGGCTCCGCCGGCGTTGCCGGTGTTCCAGGCCCCTGGTACCTCTCCGTGCCCAAGGCAACCAAGAACAGCGACGCTGCCAAGAAATTCATCAAGTGCGCCTATGACCACAACGACCTGGGCATCGAATCCAGCCTCGGCCTGGCCTCCCGCATCTCGGCCTTCGAGAAATACCAGGACAAGGCCGGCTACGAGAGCTTCAAGCCGCTCATCGAGACCCTTAAGGGCCAGGCAACGGCCACGCGCCCTGCCACGGCCAAATGGCAGCAGATCGTGGACACCGCCTTGGTGCCCATGCTGCAGAAAGCCGTAGCCGGAGGCGACTCCGCCACTCTCCTGGCCGCAGCGAAAAAGCAGATCCAGGACCTCCTCAAGTAAGATTCCGCGGCCGGCGCTCGAACACAAGTGCCGGCCGCGGCCCCAACCATCGGAAGAGAAAACCGTGCGTATCTCCGATCGCCGCTTCGCCCTGTATCTTATGGCGCCGGCGGCCCTGTTCCTGGCAGTATTTGTGGCCTACCCGCTGTTCCGCCTCGTGGCAGACAGCCTCTTCAAGATCTCCCCGATCGCCGGGGGCCCCCGCGACTTCGTCGGCCTGGACAACTACGTCCGTGCCTTCGCCTCCGAAGCATTCGTGGGCGCCGGCTGGCGCACCCTGGCCTACACCTTCGTGGTGGTCGCCCTTGAGTTCGCCCTTGGGCTTGGAATGGCCCTTCTGTTCACTGCCCTTGGCCGTAAATCCGAGGTCTGGCGGACGGTGTTCCTCTACCCGCTGATGATCGCGCCCATCGTCGCCGGCCTGTTGTGGAAATTTCTGATGATCGACAACTTCGGGCTCATCGGCACCCTCCTGCACCAGGCGGGAATCCTGCAGAACCCCAACCAGATCGGCTGGCTGTCAGACCCAGGAATCGTCCTCTTCTCGGTAGCCGTCCCGGACATCTGGCTTACCACCTCCTTCATGTGCCTCGTCCTCTTCGCCGGCCTCCAGAACATCCCCGGCGACCTTATCGAGGCGGCCCGGCTCGACGGCGCCAAGGCCCCCACCCTCCTGTTCAGCATCATCCTGCCGCTCCTGCGCCCCGTCATCGCAGTGGCATTGGTTGTGCGCGGCATAGACGCAGCCAGGGCCTTTGACACCATCCTTATCCAGACCAACGGCGGCCCGCAGTCCGCATCCGAAACCATGAGCCTGCTGATCTACCGCACCATGATCCGCTTCGGCGATCCGGGACTGGCCAGCGCCATGGGCACCATCTACCTGCTGGCCATGCTCAGCGTCGCGTTCTTCGCCGTCGCTACCATCTGGCGCCCAGGGAAGGACAACTGATGAGCACCGCCGAAACCCCCATCAACGACCGCTTTGCCGCTGAGGCGGCAGCCTCCCGCCCCCGGCACGCAGGCGTCGTCTCTGCCATCCTGGCCACCGGCACCAAGTCGTCCGGTGCCACTGCCGGCGCTGCCCCCACCAGAGCCCTCCCGGCCGAGCCGGTGTTGCCCACTCCGGCAGCCTCGGGCACGGGCCGTCCCCGCCGCAGGAATCACCACGCCGAAGGCCTGGAAGCCGGCAAACGCAGCACCCGCATCCTGCTGTGGATCGTCCTTGCAGCGGCGATGGTCCTCTACGGGTTCCCGTTCCTATACCTGCTGTTTACGTCCTTCAAGACGCCGATAGACACCATCGCGGTGCCGCCCACGATCCTGCCAAAGGAATGGACGCTGGAGAACTACGCCAACGCCCTGGGCCGCAACGGAGTTCTGGCCTCGTTCATCAACAGCGTGCAGACGGCCGTCATCAGCACGGTCCTGTCCCTCGCGCTGGCCATTCCGGCCGCGTACGGCATCACCCGCTACAAGACGCCGAGCGGGCGGGTGTTCATCATGGCAGCGCTGGTGACCCGCATGGTGCCACCGGTAGCCATCGGCATCCCCTTGGCGTCCATGATGGCCTCCGCGGGGCTGGCCGACACCCCTATCGCCCTTTCCATCGCCCACACGACGATCTCGCTGCCACTGTCCATCTGGCTCATGTCCAGCTTCTTCGAAGCCGTTCCCAATGATCTTGAAGAGGCCGCGACGGTGGATGGGTGCAGCAGGCTCGGGGCCCTGTGGCGGGTCGTGATCCCGGTGGTTTCCGGTGGCATCGCGGTCACCGCGATCTTCGCCTTCCTCGCCTCCTGGAACGAGTTCCTGTTCGCCCTCCTGATGACCGCCATCCGGTCCCAGACCACCCCGGTGGTCATCGCTAACTTCCAGACCCAGTTCGGCCTGGACTGGGGATCCATGACGGCACTGGCCGCCGTGTACTCCATCCCGGTCATCCTCCTCACGCTTCTCTTGCAGCGCAAGATCGTCGCAGGCATGACGCTCGGCGCCGTCAAGGGCTGAAAACCCAACTGGAAAGGCACTAGTACCAGACCGGAAGGCACGCGGACCATGCCGAACTGCCGCCGGTGGAGGAGCGACTTCCGCGCCGCTGGCCGGAGCACGGGCTCTGGGACGAAGAAGCCGCACGTAGAATCAGCACCAACACCATGAGGACGTGGGAGAGCAATGACCAATAGATCAGTCGGCATCAAGGACGTGGCGGCCGCAGCCGGGGTCTCTGTCACGACCGTCTCCCACGTCCTCAATGACGTTGCCTACGCCCGAGTGGGCGCGGGAACGAGGGAACGCGTCCACGAAGCGGCCCAACGGCTGGGTTACGGGCCCAACCGGCTCGCCCAGGCCCTGCGCACCCAACGCTCCGGGATGATCGGGTTCATCAGCGAGGAAATCGCCACCACCCCCCACGCAGGCAGGATCATCCTCGGAGCCGAGGAAACGGCGCGGGCCCGCGGCTACAACATCATGATCATCAACTCCACCAGCACCAGCTCCCAAGACTCCAGGGAAAGCGATGTCGCCGATCTGCTGGACAGGCAGGTGGACGGCATCCTGTACGCCACGATGTATCACCGGAAGCTGGAAGTCCCCAAGAACCTGGCCGCACTGCCAGCAGTCCTGGTGGACTCCGAAGACATCAGCCAAACGGTTTCCTCCGTCATCCCCGACGAACTGGGCGGTGCAAGGTCGGCCGTGCGGACCCTGATCGACGCCGGGCACACCCGGATCGGCATGCTCAACAACACCGACGACGTGCCGGCAACCCACTCCCGGCTCAAGGCCTTCAAGGACACGCTGGCAGATGCCGGGCTGCCGTTCCACCAAGAACTGGTCCAGTCCGAGCATTCGGAGGTGCCCGGGGGCTACCAGGCGGCTCTGCGCCTCCTGAAACCCCAAAGCCGGCCCACGGCGGTCTTCTGCTACAACGACCGGATGGCCATGGGCGCCTACCGGGCGGCGGCGGAACTGGGCCTGAAGATCCCGGAGGATGTTTCCTTCGTCGGTTTTGATAACCAGCAACTCATCGCCGAAAACCTCTACCCTGCTCTGACAACAGTCGCGCTCCCCCACTACGAAATGGGCGCGTGGGCAACCGAAAACCTGATCGACGCCATCGAGGGAAAAGCTGACCTGCAGCTGTTTGCGGCTCACCCGACCGTTTTGCCATGTCCCTTGGTCCTTCGCGATTCCGTCGCCGCCCCAAAACATGAGGACGCTTCCAGTAGAGCGACACGGGACTCGCCTACACACGCCAACACCTGACCTCGAGCGCGTCCAGCAAAGGACGCGCCCAACCCTCCAAGGACCTCAAATGCACAGCACCCCAGTTCCCCCACGCCCTGAAACGGATGTCGTCGTCGCCGGCGAGGCCATAATCGACATCATTGACACCGCCGCAGGGCCCGTCGAGTTTCCAGGCGGATCGGGCATGAACGTCGCGTTCGGACTCGGCCGGCTAGGCGTCAGCACCGCATTTCTCACCGCACTGGGCAGGGATGAACGCAGCAGGAACATCCGCCGCCATCTGGACACCGCGGGAGTGCGCCTGCTTCCGGGAGCCGAACACCTCAACCGCACATCCACCGCCAGGGCGCTTCTGGACAGCACCGGTTCCGCGGAGTACGAATTCGACTTCGAATGGAACCTCCCCCAAATCAGCCCTGCTTTCCTCCCCAAGGTGCTGCATACGGGGTCACTGGCCTCCTTCATGGAACCCGGAGCAACCCAAGTACGGTCCTTGCTGGAACTGTTCTCCGGCCGCTGTTTGATCACTTACGACCCCAACATCCGCCCGACACTGCTCCACAGCCACACTGAAGCACTCAGGACCTTCGAACACACAGTTGCCCTGGCCACCATGGTGAAGCTCAGTACGGACGATACCCGGTGGCTCTACCCCGGCACGTCCCCTCACGATGTCGCGCGGCGGCTGCTTGATCTCGGGACAAAATTGGCAATCATCACTGATGGCGCCTCCGGCTCCTATCTGCGTTCGAATGCCGCCGAGATCGAAGTGCCGGCACCGCCAGTGGTCGTCAAAGATACTGTCGGCGCAGGCGACTCCTACATGTCCTCTCTTATCGCGGGCCTCATCGAGGACCCCGAGGACGGTTTCGACTACGGCAAGCTCACCCGTCTGGGAACAGTCGCCTCGCTGGCTGCGGCAATAACCGTCGGACGGCACGGGGCGAACCCGCCGACGCGGGCAGAACTGATCGACTCCCTGGAACTGGCCCAAACGTCCCGAAAGAACTCCGATGACTGAAACAACAACGCACCCTGCCGGCCCCGCCGAAGACACCGCCCTTAATATCCGGCCGATACTTCACTACACAGCCAAGAACACTTGGCTGAACGACCCCAACGGACTCGTGTGGCACCGGGGCGTCTACCATCTGTTCTACCAAAACAACCGCTTCGACAACGTCTGGGGCAACATGTCGTGGGGGCACGCCACCTCAACCGACCTTCTGCACTGGACCGAACACCCGGTTGCCATCGCCTGCGACGAGGAAGAGGACGTCTTTTCCGGAAGCATCGTGGTGGACCACGACAATACGTCGGGATTCGGCACAGTGGAAGATCCGGCCCTGGTGGCCATCTACACGAGCGCCTTCAAGGAAGGCTCAGTGCACCAAGGGACGCAAGCCCAGTCTCTCGCGTTCTCCCCGGACGCCGGCATGACGTGGAGCAAATACGCGGGCAACCCGGTGCTTGGCCGCGGTTCGGCCCATTTCCGGGACCCCAAGGTGTTCAGCTACGAGGGACCGGCCGGTTCCTGCTGGGTCATGGTGGCGGTGGAGGCCCAGCACCAGCAGGTTGTGCTGTACCGCTCGGCCAACCTCAAGGACTGGGAATACCTGAGCACCTTCGGCCCTGCAAACGCCACAGGAGGCGAATGGGAATGCCCCGACCTGTTCCCGCTCCCCGTCGACGGAGACCCGGACAGCGTCAAGTGGGTCCTGGTGGTCAATATCAACCCGGGTGCCGTGGCCGGTGGCTCGGGAGGGCAGTACTTCGTCGGCGACTTCGATGGGGTGCAGTTCACCGCCGACTTTGATTCGCTCGTTCCAGCGGATGCCGACGGGACCACGGACCTCAGACGCTGCCTGTGGCTCGACTGGGGACGTGACTACTACGCCGCCGTCTCCTTCAGCAATGCCCCGGAGAACCGCCGCATCATGATCGGCTGGATGAACAACTGGGACTATGCAAACTCCTTGCCCACGTCTCCGTGGCGCTCCGAGATGTCGCTCGCCCGCGAGGTCGAGCTCGCGACGGTGGACGGTTTGCCGCGCCTGGTGCAGCGCCCGGTGCTGCCGTTGGACTGTGGGGAGCCGGCCCGCACCATCCAGGACGTGGAACTTCACGACTCCCTGTTGCAACTGCCCGACGCGACGCCCGGATCAGCCCAGCTGATCGAGGCCGAGATCCTGCCCGGCACGGCCCGGACCGTTGCTTTCAGGCTTCTCGGCGCATCGGGCGGGAGCGCCGCAACGGTTCTCAGCTTCGATGCCGTTACAAGCCGGCTCACCCTGGATCGCCGCAACTCCGGAAACACCGCCTTCCACGGAAAGTTCGCGTCGGCTGAGTCGGCACCAGTGAAGCTCGACGGCGGCGTGCTAAGGCTCCGTGTAATCGTCGACCACTGCTCGGTGGAGGTCTTCGCCCAAGGCGGCAGGGTTGTCTTAAGCGATCTGGTGTTCCCCGTGTCTGGGAACCTGGGCACCGAAGTGTGCGTGGAGGGCGGCACGGCCATTGTGCGGAAACTGGCCGTTACGGCCTTGTCCTAAAGAAACCACAACACAAAGGGAAGAATCTATGTCAAGCAACAACTACTACGACGTGACTACGTGGCCCGTCGGCAATCCGTCCGAGGACGTCGGTGAAGTAATCAACAGCATCATCGCTGACATCAAGAACCGGCAGACCGTCAGCGATGCGAACAATGGAGGAAAGCCAGGCGCGGTGATCTACATTCCGCCCGGGGACTACCACCTTCGTACGCAGGTGGTCATCGACGTCAGCTTCCTCAGGATTCATGGCTCGGGACACGGCTTTACGTCGTCGAGCATCCGGTTCAACGTTCCCGAAGAAGAATGGCCCGACTTGCATGAGCTGTGGCCCGGAGGGAGTCGCATTATCGTCGACATTCCCCTCGGCGGAGACGGGGAGGAATCCAAGGGAGCCGCCTTCTACGTTGAGCGAAGCGGGAGCCCGCGGATCAGCTCGGTCGAGTTCTCCAACTTCTGCATCGACGGGCTGCACTTCAACTCGGATGGCTCGGGGATGCATCCGGAGAACACCTACGTCAACGGCAAAACCGGTATCTATGTCGCGAACGCCAATGACTCATTCCGCGTAACCGGCATGGGGTTCGTCTACCTCGAGAACGCCCTCACTATCTACAACGCGGACGCGCTTTCCGTCCACGACAACTTCATCGCTGAATGCGGAAGCTGCATCGAGCTGCGCGGGTGGGGACAGGCATCAAAGATCACCGACAACTTGGTCGGAGCAGGCTTCAAGGGCCACTCGATCTACGCCCAGAACCATGGCGGGCTCCTGATAACTGCGAACAACGTTTTCCCCCGTGGTGCGAGCAGCGTCCATCTCGACGGCGTCACGCGTTCAAGCGTCACCAACAACCGTTTGCATTCGTTCTACCCTGGGATGCTGATTCTCGCAGCGAATAGTTCGGAAAACCTCGTGGCCACGAATCATTTCTTGCGTGACCATGAGCCTTGGACGCCCTTCCTGGGAGTCGACAACGGACTGAACGACCTCAACGGACTTCTCTGTGTCAGCGGCAGCAACAACTCCGTCGTCGGCAACCACTTCTCCCAGATCATCGACTCACAGATCATCCGGCCGACAGGTGCGACGCCTGTCATCATCCGGCTGATGACGGGGGTTGGCAACTTCGTCTCCAGCAACCACGTGGTGGCGATGGACGTTCACTCCAAGTCAAGTGACTCCTGCTTCTCGGCTCAGGTGGATGCTCTGTTGACGACCGAGGCTTCGGACGTCCTCGCCGTTACGGCCGTCATGGTCGATTCCGAATCAGCTCGCAATACGATCCTTGATTCCGGTAGTGACGCCCAAGTTATCGCCGATAGGGCTGTCAACGCCGTTAGGGCCACACCCACGGTACCGTCCACGACGTCGCGGTTGTTCGAGGTGGACACGACTGCGCCGCAACCACGCGCCGACACTCCGGGTCCCTAGACTCATCAGATGTCTTTCGACAAGAAACCTGACGCCAGGGCCGAACACCGCTGGCCCGCCGTCATCGCACTGCTCCTGGCACTGGGTCTCTACGCCACACTGCCCAGCAGCTTCCTTCCGGCGCTCCGGTACGCGGTGGTGGCCGTCGGGCTGCTGATGCTCATTCCCCTGGTCGCACTCAACCCGGCCCGGCTTCGGCGGCAAACCCGCTGGTCCAAGTACCTCGCCACCGGCCAGGCCCTGTTGCTGGTGGCCGCCAACGAGGTGGCGCTGGTGCAGCTGATCATCCTGCTGACCTCCTCCGGGAAACAGGACGGACCCACCCTCCTGCTCGCGGCGCTTCAGGTCTGGGTCACCAACATCATTGGGTTCGCCCTGGTCTACTGGGAGCTGGACCGCGGCGGTCCCGTCTCCCGCCGGCACGCCGACCGCAAGGACCTCCCACCCGCCGACTTCCGCTTTCCGCAGGACGAAGACCACGACGCCGTCGAGGAGGTGGCTACCAGGTCGTCCGTGAAGACGGGCTGGGTGGCCTCCTTCGTGGACTACCTGTACTTCTCGGCGTCCAACTCCATGGCCTTCAGCCCCACGGATACCATGCCGCTGTCCCCGCGGGCCAAAATATTCATGGTCCTCGAGGCAGCCGGCGGCTTTGTGCTGCTGGCCCTCGTGATTGCCCACGCGGTGGCCCTGATCAACTAGCAGTGCCCTTCAAAAGACGAGGCTCCGTCCAGAGACTTACGCCTGCTTCAGCCGGGCCTGGTAGCCGGGCTCCGTACCGGTGGCGAGGCTTGCCGGCGGTATCCGGTGCAGCTGCGACTGGATTCCGGCCCGGAACACCGGCGCAGCCTGCGGCCGCTTCGCCCGAAGCTCTTCCGCCGTCTGGTGCCGGATTTGCCGCACCACCCACGGCAGGAAGTAGGTCCTGGCCCAGACCAGGTCGCCGGCCCCCGCCTCCCGCCAGCTCCTTTCCGGCAGCTCCCGGGGCTCCAGGGGCTGAAGCGAATGGGCTACGTTCAGGGAATTCAACACCATGATGGCAATGGTGTGGTAGCCCAGCGGCGAGAAGTGCAGCCGGTCGGGATCCCACATCAGGGGATCCCGGAGCTCCCGCAGAGCCCACAGATCAGCCACCACGCAGTCGTGCCGGGCCGCGATCGCGTGGATGTTCTCGTTGAAGATCGCTACCTTGGCCCTGTTCCGGCTCAGCACGGGAGTGTGCCACCAGTCCGGTCCGGTGAAGAGCACAATGGTGGCTCCGGTGGTCTTCAACAGCTCGACGCCCGCGTCCAGCCTGGCAGCGAGCTTGTCCGGATTGCTCCTGTGAAACACCATGTCATTTCCGCCGGCCGACAGGGTGATCAGATCCGGCTTCAGCCTCAGCGCCTGTGCCAGCTGCCGGTCCAGGATTTCCTGCAGCAACAAACCGCGCACGGCCAGGTTCGCGTAGGCAAAATCCTCATGGTCAACGCTCAGTTCCTCCGCCACACGGTCAGCCCAGCCGCGCCAACCGCCCGGGCTGCGCTCTTCGGGGTCACCGATCCCCTCCGTGAACGAGTCCCCCAAAGCCACGTACCGGCTCCACGGGTGCGGGGCTGCTCCATTGCGGCCCGAGCTGAGTTCAAAGCGGCCGACGGCGTCCATCGCCTTATCCTCTCCCTCGCCGCCCGCAGGCTCCCCAGCTCGTCGGGGCGTTACTGAAGTAACGCTTTCGTTTCCTGATGCATTCCAAAAGACCGGGGAAATTTGCAGAAGGCGGGCTGGAGTCTAACTGAAGAAGTTGATCAGCACAGGGGCAACAGCCTCGTTCGCGACGGCGTGGTCCTGGCCGTCCAGCTTTTCCTGCTTCATGCCGGGAACGGCTGCGGCGACGGCGTTGATGGCGGCCCCCGCCCAGGACGGGCTCGCACCCCCGTAGATCCCCAGCGTGGGGATCTGAATGGCCGACAGCTTGTCGGCAGGGACGCTGCCGTCCCTCGTGAGCGTGAGGTCATAGGGCAAGGTGTGCGCAACGCCGAGGAGGGCAGGCCACCACGGCATGCTCGTCATTCCTTCGTCGAAGTCAGAACCGGTGTGGCGGATAAACAGTTCGACGGCGGCTCCACGGTCTCCCGCATCCACGGCCGCCTGGACCCGGTCCCGGAAGGCTTCCCAAGGTTCGTCAGGGGCCTGCGCGGTCAGATACGGCGGCTCATAGGCAGCCAGTTTGGAAATGGGTGCCCCGGTGGCCGCAGCTTCAAGCGCCAGGATGGCACCCGAAGAGTGGCCATAGGTGTAGGCCGATCCGCCCGCGGCATCGATGAGAGCCGTCAGGTCCTCTATTTCTCGGTCCGAACTGTAGGGCGGCGTGTCCGTGCTGTCGCCCCGTCCCCGCCGGTCATACGCGTAGACGGTGAAGTGCGGTGCCAGCAGGGGTACGAGCATGTCGGCCGAACGGCGGCTGTTCAATGCGCCACCGATGATGATCAGGGCTGGTCCTTCACCTGTCCGCTCGAAGGCGATCTTCGTGCCGTCGGCCGAGGTCTGGTGTTCGATCATTTGCAGTTCCTGTTCTTCGGTGCCGGACGTCTGCAGCCGATTGTCGGGTCGATGAGGATTTTTTGACAAATTTCACACTGGCATTGAAGGGGCGGTAGAGGCAAGGAATTGGACGCCTCCGTATCAGTGATCCTGTGGGTTCGTCCCGATGAACGTTCCCGGCGGCATCCCCGCACCAAAAACCGGGCCCGCCAGAGGCCGCTTCGCCCGCAGCTCTTCCTCCGTCTCGTGCATGATGCGCCGAAGCACCCAGGGGAACAGGTATTTCCGTGCCCAGACGAGGTCCTCGGCCCGGGCGTGGCGCCAGCTGCTGTCCGGCAGGACCTTGGGCCGCAGGGGATGCAGCGTGTGTGCGACGTTCAGAGTCTCCAGCACCATCATGGCGATGGTGTGGTAGCCCAGCGGGGAGAAATGCAGCCGGTCCGGGTCCCACATCCGGGCGTCCGTCAGCTCCCGCAATGCCCACAGGTCAGCGATCACGGCATCGTGCCGGTGGGCGATGGTCCGGATGTTCTCGTTGAGGATGGCCACCTTGGCCCGGTTGTGTCCTATTACCGGGGTCCCACCCCAGTCCGGCCCCGTGAACAGCACGATCGTGGCTCCCGTGGTACTCAGCAGCTCCACGCCGGCATCCAGTTTGGCGGCCAGCTTGTCAGGATCGCTGCCGTGGAAGACGAGGTCGTTCCCGCCCCCTGACACGGCGATCAGGTCCGGTTTCAGGGCCAGGGCGGGCTCCGTCTGCTGGTCCAGGATCTGCTCCAGCAGCAGGCCACGAACCGCCAGGTTGGCGTACGCGAAATCCTCGTGACCCACGCTCAGCTCTTCCGCCACGCGGTCCGCCCAGCCCCGCAGTCCGCCCGGGCTGCGCGGCTCCGGATCCCCCACGCCTTCGGTGAACGAATCCCCCATTGCCACGAACCTGCTCCACGGGTGCGGGGCCGTGATCCCCTCAACGGAACCGCGGGTCTCAAGGCCGAAGCCGGCGGCGTTCATCCCCGCAGGCCCCGCCCCGATGCCCGCTTCCGTCAGGGAAGGACGCACGACGCCGGCCCCGTCACCTTGGGAGGTGACCGAACCGGCGTCGTACTTCTTGAAAGGACGGTGCATGGCTGTGTCCTGTGTCTAGTGTCAGGTGCCCGCCGGGTAGGCGGCCTTGTAGTTCGACGCGTAGTGCCCCTCGACCTCTGTCTCTCCGACGGGCATGTCGGCATTGATGGGGTCGTTGTTCTTGAGATCGCCCACGGCGAACTGGACCATCATGTCGTGGTCCTCGTGGACCAGGTTGTGGCAGTGGACCATGTAGCGGCCGCCCTCGTGCTTGCCCGTGTCGAACTGCATCAGGACCGTGACGGACTCGTTCTCCCCCGCGTAGAACACGTCTTTCGGGCCGCCCTCCCAGGCGAACGGCTTGCCGCCGTTCGTGTTCCGGCCGATGATCTTGCCGTCGATCAGGTGGATGTGGACCGGGTGGAACCAACCGCCTGATTCGTTGACGATGGTCCACTGCTCCACCTGCATGCGCTGCGGGTTCGCGAAGCAGCGGGTGAAGTTGGACCTCTCCACGTCATCCCAGGTCTCGCCGTTGATGGTCCACTCCCCGCCTTGGCGCTGGACCCGCAGGATCCTCTTGGCCACGGCCATGTCGGGGGTCAGCGACATCGGGTCCAGGCCTCCGCTGTCCTTGGTGGGATGCTCGCCCGGGTCCAGGCTGGAAGGGATCGAACCGATGGAATGGGACCCGGGCATCAGCGACGGCGAATCCTCCACCACCTGGAACTTCATGACCTTGCCGGTGTTGGCGAAGTTCACGTTGTTCTTGTTGCTCAGGTTCTTGAGCTCCACGGTCTGCCCGGGCTTGTACTTCCGGAAGTCGATGAGCACCTCGACCCGTTCGGCAGTGCCCTGCCGCCAGGATGAGACCGCCTGGACCTTCGGCGTCATCCCGGCGTCGGTGCCCACCACGTAGAATGGAGCATTATTGGAAAGGGCGAACCGGTAGGACCGGGTGATCGAGCCCACCAGGAACCGGAACCGGTAAATCTGGGGCTTGACCTTCATGGTGGGCCACGGCACGCCGTTGACCATCACGATGTCGCCCCACAGCCCGGCGTGGCCGTTGTCGTTGTAGCCGAGGGAACCGTCCGCGTTCAGCATCACGTCCGAGACCAGGATCGGCACGTCGAACTCGCCCTGCGGAAGCTGCTCCCGCTCCTGCTCGTTGGTGATGGAGTAGTACGCGGCCAGTCCGGAGTACACGCCCTGGGCGGTGAGCATGTGGTTGTGGTCGTGGTACCAGAGCGTCCGGGCTGCCTGCCAGTTGGGGTAGTGGTAGTTCTTTACCTTGCCGGGGGCGGTGCGGTCATTGGCGTAGCCGTCGTACTGCGGCAGCGAAGCCGAGCCGTGCAGGTGCGTTACCGTGTTGGACGGATCGGGATACAGGAGGCCCTTGGTGGAAAGCCGGTTGCTGATCCGCAGCTCGGTGCGGGTGCCCTGCTCAACCCGGATGGACGGGCCCGGGAAGACTCCGTTGTAGCCGGCAAGGGTGGTGTTCAGGCCCCGGGCGATCTGGGCTGTCCCCGTCTTCTGGGTGAGGCAGTATTTTTCGAACGGCTGGCCGTCCGGATCCCAGCCCTGCTCATAGGGGATCAGCTCCGGCGGCCGGCGGAACGCCTGGGCGAAGGGAATCGGCATGTTCTTCGCCGCGAGCCGGCTCGGCGTGCTGATGGGCGTGGTTGCCGCGTCTGTGCCGCCCTTTGCCGGCACACCGGCGAGGGCGGCGCCCCCGTTGGTCCCGGTGAGGGCAACAGCGCCGCCCATGATGCTCAGCTTCAGCACGTCCCGTCGTGTTGTTGCCATGAGGTCCTCCAAAGATTTGGGATGCGAGTGTGGTTTTCTGGGTGGCGGGCGGATCGTCAGGGGCTGATCCGGGTGGGCACCTGGACTGTCCGCCACAGGGGGATCAGGTGCAGAAGTTGTGCTGAGCTACCGTATTGAGGGATGAAACCCCACCGGGAGTGAACCGCCGGGGATGGGAACATGATCAGCATGCATCCGGCGGCTGTGGAAAAAGTTGGAAGACCCTGCTGTTGCCACCAGCAACGATCCCCCCAGATGGGGTCACCCGCTGCAAGGTCGGGGTGATCCTCTCTTCGTGCATTCAGCCCAGGCTGACGGCGATGGTCAGATCGGTTTCAGCGGCCGAGTGGTCGCGGTTCATGGCGACCATGACGATCCGGTACGTTCCGGCGCCTGATTCCGTGTTGCCGCGCAGCTGGGCGATGCCTTCGCTCGTGAACCCGCTGGCCGTGTAGAACCTGACGGCACTGGCGAGAGCCGCGTCAGCTCCGCCAGGGACCAGCAGCATCACGCTCCAGTGGGGTGACGCACCGGTTGATCCCTGGAGCTGCCCGGGCGGCAAGGGAACCGCCGGCGGCCAGTCGGCGGGCAGTGCGGGGGCGGAACGGCCCGGACCGGCTGCGCCGTCCGCTCCCCCGCCACGACGGCCTCTGCCGTTGTTTGGGTCCGAAGGAGGCCGGCCGGGCAAGGCAGGCGCTGCCTCAGCCGAAGCGCCGGGTGACGGGGCCGCCGTCGGGCCTGCCGCCGTCGTACTTCCTGCCGGCGCATTTCCTGTCTGCGCATTTCCTGCCTGCGCATTTCCTGCCTGCGCATTTTCTGTCTGTGGGGCCGGCTGGCCCGTTGGCCCCGCAGGTGCCTGGCCGCAGCCGGCGAGCGCGCCTGCGGCGAGGGCCGCCGAAGCGAGCCCCCGCCACAGGCTGCTGTGGGTGGTCATTCAGACCGCGCCCCTGGACAATCCGGTCACGATAATCCGGTCACCACGGTGAAGGCACCAGCTTCGCGGTGTTCCCGGCGCCTTCCCCGTTGGCCAGGAACGGCAGGTGCCAGAGGTCGTTCGGCACCAGCAGATCGCCGGGTTTCACGTTCTCCGGGAAGATGTACTCGAAGATCGGAGCGACATACTGCCCCGGCATGAGCCCGTTGGCCCGCGGCGCCTCGTTGTTGAAGCAGTTGTCCAGACCCGCCTGGTTGATGGTGGTGGTGGTGACGTCCACCGGGGTGGGCATGCACAGGCTGCGGACTCCCACGCGGACAGTCCGGTCCGGCTGGCTGAGCAGCCCGTTGGGTGCCTTGGTGGCGCGGATGCGGGCCCGCTGCGGCTGCGCGCCGGTGTTCTGCGTGGTGATGCCGCCGCTGGGACCGTTGAGCGGGGTGGCGTTCTCCCCGGTCATTTCGAAGGGCGTGATCCACCGGTTGAAGACCGAGCCGTCCGACCTGTGGTCCTCGTAATAGATGTCCACCGGCGTCTTCACGTCCGTCGTTTCGGCTTCGAGGAAGATCCTGTCCTGGGATTCCTGGGCCACGCCGTTGAGCGCCGTGGCCTGGGGGTCCGCCGTTCCCACACCGAATTCGCCGATGGCCAGGTAGCTGGGCTGGGTGCCCGGCTGGGTGTAGATGCCAAGGTTGGCCTCGACGGTGTGGGCGGAGATGTAGTCCTCGGTGCCGTGGACCAGGGTGCCGGAGTAGTCCACGAAGTCACCAACCTCGAACGGCGCCTGCTGGGCCGGATCCGGCGCTGACGCGAGGCCTCCGGTGGGCGGCATCACATACTGCGAGCAGTACTTCTGGCCCGGCGCCGGGGCACTGAGCTCGCCGCTGGCCGGCAGTGCAACCCCCGCGACGCTGAAGTTGCGGCAGGAAAGTGCCTGCGGGCGGTTCTTCTGCGGGCACAGCGCATCATCCTTGGTGGCCGGATCCGTGCGCGGAATGCACATGGGGTATCCCGTGGCGGCGTGGACCGTGGGGTTGTCCTGGTCCACGCTGAAGCGGTAGTCCGGGGACTGGCCGTTGCTGAAGCGCCCGGTGTCCGCTCCGGTGCTGTCGTGAAGGCCGGGGATCTTGGGGTCGTTCAGCTGCACCGTCACGGTGCCGCCGGCCGCGTTGGCCACCTTCAGGGCGCCGTTGGCGTAGTCGATCCCGGTGATCTCACCGCGGCCGGTGTTCGCCGACTGCTGCGAGATGAAGGCCAGGCCGGCGATGTGGCGGGAGCCCACGATGTTGCCCACGGCCCGCAGTTCCAGGCTGTCTGTGCTCAATGGCGCGGTTCCGCCGGTGCCATGGACAAAGTCTGCCCAGCTCACAGTGTTGGCCGGCATCTGGACCACCAGGTTGCACGGGATGGTGATGAGCACGCCGTTGATGGTGACGGAGCCGCCGAAGTCACCCGGATCGGCAGTGGGACAGGCCGCACCGTCCACGGCGGCGCCGCGGGCCAGGCCCGTGTCATCGAAACCGTGGAGCTGCGCCAGCGGAGCGCCGAAGGAGGCCGGGGTGGGCAGGGTGGGCACCACCCAGGGCGAGACGGCGCCCTTGGGCGGTTTGGCTGTGCCCCCGCCTCCTCCGCCTCCTCCGACTCCGCCCTTGGCCATGGCGGCGCCGGCGCCGCCGGTCACGATAAGACCGGCGGCGGCGACAAGAATGGTGAAATTGCGAAACTTGGGCCCAAAAGAAGAGTTCCTCATGGTTGGTCCTTTCGGAAATGCCGAAATGCATATGCAGGACTGGACGCAGAGATGACCTCTGCACTCATGAGGGCGGGCGACGTGTGCGCGGGAGGTGCGAGGCCGGCGTCCGTCGGGACGCCGGATTGCGGGAATTTGCCGGGGCAGCAAAGGCTTCCAAAATGGTTGCCGCTGCCAACTATCGGCACCTCCCCTTGGAAAAAACCTGCGGGTTTTCCGGCGGACGCCCCACACGGGTGGTGACCGCCCCACCCGCATGGGGTCCCCAAGGTATTTGCAACGGGGCGGATCTAGCGTGCTCCCATTCGAGCTGGGCCGCATCCGGCCAGCCAAAAATCCAACGTTCACGGGGAGGAACGACATGGGCAACCATGGATTTGTTGTAAAGGGGCGCGGATTCTTGTCCGTCTCGCCCTGGTGGGGTCTTGTCATCATCCTGCTGGCGATTTTGGCCGTGATGGCGCCGGGGCTCTATGGCACGGGGCCGGCAGCCGTGAAGGCAAACGCCGCCAGCAATTACGTGCCGCAGACCCGCACGTACTACATCGCGGCCGACGAGGTGCAATGGAACTACGCGCCCACCGGCAAGAACCAGATCACGGGTGAGCCGTTCGACGAGACCGCGCAGGTGTTCACAAAGCAGGGGCCGCAGCGGATCGGCAGCACCTACATCAAGTCGCTGTACCGGGAGTACACAGACTCGTCGTTCAAGACCCTCAAGCAGCGCACGCCGGCCGAACAGCACCTGGGCTTCCAGGGGCCGGTGATCCGCGGCGTCGTGGGGGACACCATCAAGGTGGTCTTCAAAAACAACCTGGACCGGCCGGCGTCGGTCCACGTCCACGGCGTGTTCTACGACAAGAGCAGCGAAGGCGCGCCGTACAACGACGGCACCGGCGCGGCCGCCAAAGTTGACGACGGCGTGGCCCCCGGCAGCACGTACAGCTACAGCTACGAGGTGCCCGAGCGCGCCGGCCCCGGGCCCATGGACGGCAGCTCCGTGATGTGGATGTACCACTCACACACCGACGAGGTGGCGGACGACTACTCCGGCCTGGTGGGCCCCATGGTCATCACCAAGGCCAGCGCCGCCCGCGCCGACGGAACCCCGAACGACGTGGACCGCGAGTTCTTCCTCCAGTTCAAGGTCAGCGACGAGAACGCCAGCCCCTACCTGCAGCGGAACATCGACAAGTTCGCCGGCAAGCCCGCCACGGTCAAGGTGGACGATGAGGGATTCCACGAGAGCAACCTCATGCACTCCATCAACGGCTACGTCTACGGCAACGAACCGCTGGAATCCCTGACCATGAAGAAGGGCGAACACGTCCGCTGGTACCTCATGGGCATGGGCACCGAGGTTGACCTCCACACCCCGCACTGGCACGGCAACACCGTGACGGCGCTGGGAATGCGCACCGACGTGGTCAACCTGCTGCCAGCCAGCATGGTGGTGGCCGACATGGTCCCTGACGACGTGGGAACCTGGCTCTTCCACTGCCACGTCAACGACCACATCAGCGCCGGCATGATCACCCGCTACCGCGTTCTCAATGAGGACGGCTCAGTCGGCGGGACCACCCAGACGGCCCCCGACGCCGCCGCCCACGCGGGGCACTAGCCTCCGCTTCAGAAGGCCCTCGTTCAGATACTTCTGAACGAGGGCCTTTCTTTTGCCCAACGTCAGTTGTTGGGCTGGCTGCGAGCGCCAGCACTCGCCAGCTCGATGAAGTTGCCGGGGGATTTCGGGTGGTCCCATGCGGTGTTGGCGACAGTGATTGCGGCACCGCATGTCTGGCACCAGGCACCGGAAATCTATGCCTGGACCATTCTGGCCCTCGCGACGGCATTCATCATGGCCATCGCGGTCCGCAGCACCGCGGCAGCCATAGCCGGAAAGTCGGCAAAACGCCGGAACCAGGCTGCGACCCTCGTCTAGACCGACCATCCGCGACGTACCCGAACACCAATCCGAGCTCCACGGCCCTGATCGGAATGCGTTACGACGGCGGGCGGCGGCGGGCGCTTCCCCGGCACCGTGCGCTGTGACCGGCATGTGGAAGAATCGAAGGGCCGTCACTAAAAGGAGTCCCGCCACCCATGCCGCAGCCGGAAAAGGGCCCTTGGCTGCCCTTCGACCTCCGGACGCCGCGCGGATGGGTCGCCCTACTGCGCGGCGCCCCTGCCACGGTCGGGTTCGTGGTGCTGTTCTGGGCCTTCGGCGCTTTCTCCTCCAGTCTTCTCTCCGGACCCCCTCCTGCCCTGCAGCCCCACGTGGCGGCCAGCGTCCACTCCTTGGCTGGTCCGTGGTGGGCGGTGCTGGCGTCCGCGTTCTGGGAGCGCGAACTCACCGGGTACGTGCTGGGCACACTCCTGGTGCTGCTCGTGGGCCTGCCCCTGGAGCGCCGGCTCGACAGCCTGAAGTTCGCCGCGGCGGCACTCGCCGCCCAGGTTCTGGGAGTCGGCGCCGCGCTGGGATTCCTGGCCGCGGCCCAAGGCCTGATGGGGAACTGGACCCGGGACATGGGCGGGCATTTCTTCATGGGGCCGAGTGCCATGGCCTGCGGCGCTGCCATGGCCGCAACCGCCGCCATTCCCACGCTGTGGCGGCGCCGCGTCCGGGTGGTCATCATTGCCACCCTGATGCTGTTCGCCCTCTTCGCCGGCGGCCTCGAGGACCTGGTCCGGCTCGGGGCTGCCTTTGCCGGTGCGCTTTTGGGTCCCTTGCTGCTGGGGCGGCGGCCGCGGCTCGGCCGGCCTGCCGTGTCCCGGCACGAAGCCCGCGTCCTCGTGGCACTGCTGGTTGCGGTGGCAGCCATCGGCCCCGTGGTGGCCGGCCTGGCCCCGCACGCCGTGGGTCCGCTCTCGGTGCTGCGCTTCCTGTTCACGAACATCCAGCCGGTGGACCCGCAGACCCTTGCCGTGTTGTGTTCCGGGCCCGCGCAGGTGAAGGAATGCGCCGCCGCCCAGCTGCAGCTGCGGGCCGGCGCGGGCGGAATCTTCATGTCCATCCTTCCGTCCTTCCTCCTGCTGCTGCTGGCGGACGGGCTCCGGCGCGGACGGCGCTTCGCCTGGGCCGCGGTGCTGCTCATCCAGGCAACGCTGTCCGTCCTGGCCGGGTTTACCGTTGCTCGCGTCCTGCTGCCGGACGTACCGGAAACCGCGGCCGGCGAAGGGATCCGCGCGGCGGGAACCGCAGGTGGCCTGCACCCGCTCAGCCTCGTCTTGCCCATGCTGGTCCCCGTGTTGCTGGCTGTCCTCCTGCTGGCGGGCCGGAAGCTTTTCTTAGTGTCCGCCCCGCCCGGAACGTACCGCCGGCTGGGCCGCCGCCTTTTTGTCACCGCGGCCCTCCTTGGCGCGGTCTATGTCGGCGCTGGCCTGGCTTTGGCATCCGGCTTCACGCCCGCCCCCGGGCCGGCCGAGCTGGTCAAGGACGTCCCGGACCGGTTCCTGCCGCTGGGCTTCCTGGTGGACCTGTCCCCCGCGATCTTTCCCCAGAGCACCGCGGCCGTGCTGCTCTACGAAGGCGTGGGCGTGGTGTTCTGGGCAGTGGCCGGGGTCCTGCTGCTGCGGACTTTCCTCCGCCCGGCGCACGGTCAGCACAGTGCGGACGAGGACCGCGCCCGGGACATTCTCAAGGCGCACGGTGGCGGCTCGCTGTCCTGGCAGACCACCTGGGCCGGCAACAGCTACTGGTTCTCCTCCTCCGGCGACAGCTTCGTCGCCTACCGGGTGATTGCCGGGGTGTCCTTGGCGCTCGGCGCCCCGGTGGGTCCCCAGCATGACCGGGAGTCCTCCTTCGCCGAGTTCACCCGCCACTGCCGGCTCAGCGGGTGGACGCCGTGCTTCTACTTCGTGGCTCAGGAAATGCGCGGCCACGCCTCCGCCCTGGGATGGGGATCGGTGCAGGTTGCTCAGGAGACCGTGCTGCACCTCCATGCCGTGTCCTTCCGGGGCAAGAAGTTCCAGGACATCCGCACGGCCATGAACAACGCGGCCAAGGCAGGCATCCGCGCCGAGTGGACCACCTACGCGGCCGCACCGCTCTCGGTCCAGGGCCAGATCCAGGCCATCTCCGAGGAATGGGTGGCCGACAAGAAAGTCCCGGAAATGGGCTTCACCCTCGGCAGCCTGGACGAGCTGGACGACCCCGAAGTCCGTTGCCTGATCGCCGTCGACGCCCATCACACAGTCCATGCCGTCGCGTCTTGGCTGCCCGTCTACCGGAACGGCCACGTGATCGGCTGGACCCTGGATTTCATGCGCCGGCGCAGCGACGGCTTCCGTGCAAGCATCGACTTCCTCATCGCCTCGGCGGCGCTGGGCTTCCAGGACGAAGGCTACGACTTCATGAGCCTCTCGGGAGCGCCGCTGGCCCGGCCACCCCATGACCCGCGGTTTCCGCACCTGGCGCCGGAAGCCGCCGGTGTGTTGGACCGCCTTCTCGACTGGCTGGGCGCATCCCTGGAGCCCGTCTATGGATTCCGGTCCCTGCTGGCGTTCAAGTCGAAGTTCAAGCCGAGCTACGTCCCGATGTACATGCTCTTCCCCGACGCGGCCGCACTGCCTGCCATCGCCAATGCGGTCACCCGGGCCTACCTCCCCTCGATCAACGTGGGCCAGGGCCTCACCCTGGCGAGAGGGCTCCTCCGCCGCCGAGCCCGAACGAACACTTAATCCCCCCGGAGAAAGGGCCTCAAGCGTTTGTTCGCGCTCAACCGGAAGCGCCGAAGGGGTCAGGAGCCGTTGCTGTACACATCCGCACCGAAGCGGTTCACGTCCGGCGCCGCAGCGTAGCCGAGGTACGGCAGGCCGAAAAGGTCCTCCATGCTGGCCAGGAGGCTGTAGTGGTTGTACGGCCGTTCGGACGTTGTCCCGCCCTTGGTCCGCGGTGACAGGACGAGGGCGCCGATGCGGCCGCCGCCTGCACCTCCGGGAATGGCCATGGACGCGCTTTCCTTCCCCTCGGACTCATCGAAGGTGATCACCAGGACCCCGTCCTGTTTGAAGGCCGGGGAGGACAGGATCTCCGGGACGTGCTGCTTGAGCCATTCGTCGGAGGTTGCGAGGCCGCCTTCCCGCCCGTCGGCACAGGGGTGGTCGTGCCCGTCGTTGCACAGGTTGGGGGTGATATAGGACAGGTTCGGCGTCGTGTCCGCCGCCCTGAGGTCGGCGGACAGGTTGCTGAAGTCGACCACGTTGGCCTGGCACTCGGGCGAGGACGTGATTGAGGTGAAGTAGACGAAGGGGTTGTGCCTGGTGGCGTACTGGCCATCAGCGTTGGCGTTTTGGTTCGTGTCCCTGGTGCCGGGCTCGGGATGGCGGCAGGGCGTTCCCATATCCTCCATGTAGCCCTTCCACGTTTTGCCGGCGGCGCTGAGCTGGCCTGCGAGCGTGGGCACAGAATCCGGATAGACGCACCCGATGCCCTCCACCTGGCCAAGGGCAGCTGTCCCGGTGGAGTTCAGCGGCTCATAGGTGTGGCAGTCCTCCCTCGTGGCGGGGTTTGGCCCCTGCCCGGACAGCTGGGCAATGTAGTTGGGCATGGACAGATGCGCGATGGCGTAATACTGGCTCAGCAGCACGCCCTGCCCGCGCAGCGTCTGCGACAGGTACGGCGCGGCGGAATCGGCGCCCCAGACGCTGTCGTAGGACTTGTTCTCGAGGTTGATCACGAAGACATGGGCCTGTTTTCCGGCATCCGGCTGCGTGCGCGACTGCGACGGCGAGGGGCCGGGAGCCGCCTCGCAGCCGGCCGTCGCTGCCACCACTGCGATGCCTGCCAGCAGGAGCGAGGCGCGGCGGAACCATCCTCTGCCGCGGGGCAGTTGCGAGGAGCTTTCAGCCGTCATGAGTTCTTGCCTCCTGATGCACAGGCGAAGCACCGTCCGTGTAGAGCCCATGGTGTCACGCCGGCCCCGGCAGGAACGTGAAGGTTTCCTGAGAGTTCCATGAAACGGTGACGCACGGAGCTAGGCCGGGTGGATGGCGATGGCGGTGGCTTTGATGACGAAGTGGACGGTCATTCCGGGTATCAGGCCGAGATCGGCCGACGCGGCCGGGGTGATGTCTGCGGAGAGGCCTCCTGCGCGGACCCGGATCTGATCGCCGTGTGGCTCCAGATCGGTAATCGTCACCGGGAATGAGTTTCGCGGGCTGCCGTGCTCTTCGGTGAGGAACACGGATACCGCCGAGGGGGGAAAGACCGCCACGCCGTCCTGCCCGGGCACGGTGGTGTCGTCGTGATGGCCCGCGACGATCTGCCCTTGGGCCGTCACCAGGCCTTGCCCGGTGACACGGCCCGTCATGAGGTTCAGTCCGGCCAGCCCGGCGGCGAACCGGCTGCGCGGTTTTTCGAGGACTTCGCGCGTGGGGCCTTCCTCGGTGATCCGGCCGTCCTCGAGGACGATCACCCTGTCTGCCAGCATGAGGGCGTCAAGGATGTCATGGGTGATGATGATGGCGCGGCGGTTGGCGAGGACGCGTTTGAGGAGCCGGCGCAGCAGCGGTGCTGCGTGGATGTCGAGGGCGGCCATGGGCTCGTCGAGGAGCAGCAGGTCGGGGTCGGCGGCGAGGGCTCGGGCGACAGCCACCCGCTGAGCCTGACCGCCGGAGAGCTGTCCGGGTCGCCGTGAGGCGAGGGATCCGGCGTCGACTTCGGCGAGCCAGTGCGCTGCCGTTTCGCGGGCTTCGGTTCTGGAGGCGCCGGCGCTGCGGGGTCCGAAAGCGACGTTGTCCAGGGCGCTGAGGTGTGGAAAAAGGAGTGCTTCCTGGGCCAGCAGTGCCGTGCCTCTGTTGTGCGGGGCGCTCCAGAGGCTCTTGTCTGCTGTCAGGTCGAAGAGGACTTTTTCGCCGATCGTGGCTTTGCCTGTGTCGGGGCGCAGCAGGCCGGAGATGATGGCGAGAAGTGTTGATTTGCCGGCACCGTTGGGCCCGAGGACGGCGATGGTCTCGGCCGGCCCGAGGCGGAGGGAGACGTCGAAGTTCCGCGCGGCGAGGATGGCATCCAGATGGAAGGTCACGGCAGGGCTCCTTCCGGTGCCGCGCCGGTGTGGGGGTGCCGGTAGGAGAGCCCGACGACGGCGACCGCCACGGCGACGAGGACGAGGGAAAGTGCGACGGCGGCGTCGGCGTCTGTTTCCCGCTGCAGGTAGATTTCCAGCGGCAGCGTGCGGGTCACGCCCTGCAGGCTGCCGGCGAAGGTCAGGGTGGCACCGAATTCGCCGAGGCTGCGGGCGAAGGACAGGACTGCGCCGGAGGCAAGGCCGGGAAGGACGAGCGGGATGGTGACGCGGCGCAGCACGGTGCTCGGGCGTGCCCCGAGGGTGGCTGCGACCGCTTCGTATTTGTTGCCGGCGGTGCGCAGGGCGCCTTCGAGGCTGACCACCAGGAACGGCAGCGCGACGAAAGTCTGTGCGAGGACGACGGCGGTGGTCGAGAATGCGATCTGGATTCCGGCCAGTTCGAGGTTCTTGCCGAGCAGGCCCTGGCGTCCGAACGTGTAGAGCAGGGCGATGCCTCCGACGACGGGCGGCAGGACCAGGGGCAGCAGGACGAAGGCGCGCAGCAGCCGCTGGCCCGGGAACGGGCTCCGGGCCAGGACGAGGGCCAGCGGCACGCCGAGGACGACGCAGGAGACGGTGCTCGCCGCGGACGTGCGCAGGCTCAGGCCCAGGGCGGTGAGCGAGGATTCGGAAGTGACCAGCGGAATGAACTGGGGCCAGTTGACCTTGGCCACCATGGCCACCAACGGCAGCAGGACGAAGAGTCCTCCTGCCGCCGCGATTGCGTAAATCCATGGCGGGATGCCGGTGTACCCGGAGCCGCTGCGGTGGTTCATGCTGTCCTTTAGGGGGTGCCGAATCCGGCGTCGGTCAGGACTTTCTTGCCCTGGCTGCCGGTGACCGTGGCGATGAAGGCCGCGGCCAGGTCCTTGTTCTTGCTGGTGCCGACGGCGGCGATCGGGTAGGTGTTCACGGCCTGGTCAGATTCGGGGAAGGCGATGCCCTTGACCTTGTCTCCGGCGGCCTTGACGTCGGTGACGTAGACGAGGCCGGCGTCGGCCTCGCCGGAGGTGACCTTGCCCAGGACATCGGTTACCGAGGATTCCTCGCTGACGGCCTTCAGGGTGGTGCCGGTGGCCTTTTCGACTTTGTCGGTGGCGGCGCCGCAGGGAACCTGGGGAGCGCAGGTAACCACCTTCACGCCCGGCTTGGCCAGATCGGCGAACGAGCTGATGGAGGCGGGGTTGGACGGCGGGACGGCGATCTCCAGGACGTTCGTGGCGAAGTTCGCAGGTTGGCCGTCGATCAGCTTCGCGTCGGTGAGCTTGGCCATGTTCTTAGTGTCGGCTGAGGCGAAAACGTCCGCGGGGGCGCCCTGGGTGATCTGGGTGACCAGGTCCGATGACCCAGCGAAGTTCAGCGTGACTTTGGTGCCGGGGTTCTTGGCCTCGAAGTCGCCGGCCAGCTTGGTGAAAGTCGCTTCCAGGGAGGCTGCGGCGAAGACCGTGACGGTGCCGGAGAGTGCCGGCTTCGCCGAGGTGCCGGTGGCCGCAGAGGTGCCGGCAGGCGGGGTGGCGGTGCCGGCGGCGCAGCCGGCCAGGGCGGCGCTCAGGGCGCCGGCAACCAGCAGTGCGGCCAGAGGCTTGCGGGCGACGCTCATAAGATGCTCTTTCCCTGGGGTGTTTCGATGATGACGGTGGTGGCTTTGACGACGGCGGTGGCGACGGATCCGAGCTCCAGCCCGAGTTCCTGGACGGCTTCGCTGCTCATGAGCGACACAACCCGGTAGGGGCCGCACTGAAGTTCGACCTGGGCCATGACCTTGTCCGCGGTGATCCCCGTAACCAGCCCGACGAACCGGTTGCGCGCCGAGCTGCCTACCCGGGTGGGATCCTCTGGCAGCTGGGCCTGGTCGCGGGCGAGGTGCGCCAGCTCCAGCCCGTCAACGGCCAGCCGGCCGGACTCATCCCTGACCGGAGTCAGGATCCCGTTCTCGGTCCAGCGCCGGATGGTGTCGTCACTGACACCCAGGAAGCGTGCTGCTTCAGATACGCGGATTTTGGGCATGGCTCCATGATCCCCCATTTGCGGATATTTTGGGTACTTTGAACCGCAAATCAGAATGTGATCATCCTTTTCACCGGCATCCGCGGTGCGACAGTCAGTTCGGCATGGCGACGATTTCACTGTTCCATTGGCTGCCGGCTGATGCCGATCCTTCCAGGCGCCCGTTCACCGATTATCAGATGCCTGTGCGCTCTCCCGGGCTCGTCGGTTGGCCCCTGGTTTCTGCTGGCACGTGCCGTAAGCTCCGATAATGGACCCGTCCGCGGAAGACCGACCACTCCCCGCCCCCGACGCCGGCGCCGGGCGGCCGCGGGCAAGTTTCCGGTCGGAGCTCGACAGCCAGCGATACACCGTAGTCGATGAGGACTGGGCCGGCGGCATCCCCGCCCAATACGGGGTTGCACCCCGGGTCAGAATCGGTCAGACCAAATGGTTCAACCTGTTGTGGCTGATACCGATCGGGCTTCTCCTCCTGCTGATAGCGGTCGCCGTTGCCAAGGGAATCCGCGGTCTCCCGGCCGTGCAGGACTTCATCCATCAATTTCCGGGAATGTCCGAGCTGCCCAACACCGCTCCCGTGGGATTTCCCGCCTGGCTCGGCTGGCAGCACTTCCTGAACCTGTTCTTGATGATCTTCATCATCCGTTCTGGGCTCACCATCCTTACGGACCACCCGCGGCTCTACTGGACGAAACACTCCACCCCGGGCAAGGACTGGTTTAGGGTGCAGAAGCCGGTTCCTTCGGACCCGCTCTACACGGCAAAAGAGGATTCCATCACCCTCCCGAACGGTATCGGCCTGCCCGGCCGCCGGCACTCCATCGGACTGGCCCGCTGGTGGCATCTCGGCATCGACACGCTTTGGCTGGCGAACGGCACCGTCTTCTTCATCCTGCTGTTCACCACCGGACAGTGGATGCGCTTAGTCCCGCTGCATTGGGACGTGATTCCCAATGCGGTCTCCGTGGCCATTCAATACCTGTCGTTGGATTGGCCTGTCGAGGGCGGGTGGATCAACTACAACAGCCTGCAACTAATCGCCTACTTCGTCACCGTCTTCCTCGCCGCCCCGCTGGCCCTTCTCACCGGACTGGGGATGTCGCCGTCGCTTTCCACTCGGTTCCGGCGGATCAGTTCCTTGTTCAGCATCCAGGTCGCCCGGTCGCTTCACTTCTTGGTCTTGTGCTGGTTCGTCATCTTTATCGTCATCCACGTAGCCCTCGTGACCACCACCGGTGCCCTTCGGAACCTGAACCACATGTATGCCTCCCAGGACACCGAGTCGTGGACCGGGTTCTGGATTTTCGCGGCCTCAATGGTTGTCGCGACCATCGGTTGGGTGGCAGCAACGCCCTTCACCTACCGGCACCCTCGGGTCGTGCAAAAGGTCGGCTTCGCCCTGATCGGCCCATTCCAGCGCCTGTTCGAGCACATCGATTCCAAGCCTGGCCAGTACACCGAGAAGGACATCTCCCCATACTTCTGGCACAACGGCAAGTACCCGGCCACTGAGGAATACCGGCAGCTGCAGGCCGGCAATTTCGCCGACTACACCCTCGTCGTCAACGGCCTCGTCGAGAACCCCGTCGAGCTGAATCTCGATCAGCTCCGGGCTCTGGCGCATCAGGAGCAGATCACCCAGCATTTCTGCATCCAGGGCTGGTCCGGGGTCGCCAAATGGGGCGGTGTCTCCATGCAGACAATTCTCGAGACCGTCAAACCGACAGCGGACGCGAAGTGGGTGATCTTCTACTCCTTCGCGCTCGGCCCCGAAGGCGGCCTCTACTACGACGCCCAACCCATCGAGCAAATGAGCTACCACCTGACGATGCTCGCCTACGACATGAACGACCAACCGGTCTCATTTGGCCATGGGGCCCCGCTGCGACTGCGGAACGAAACCGAGCTCGGATTCAAGATGGTCAAATGGATCAAGGGAATCGAATTTGTCAACGATTTCGCCGAAGTAGGAGGCGGTCTCGGTGGCTACAACAACGACCACGAGTTCTTCGGCTACCGCCAGTCGATTTGATCGATATCTGTCAGGATGTCACTGACGGTTGGCGCGGAGATCTCGTTCGCAAAAGCCTGGGCGAGGGCCGCCGGACCCGGCATCATGGGGTGTGCCGGGTCCAACGGACTGGCCGAGCTTCAAAGGGAGCACCGTCCGACCAGGTGTCCAGAGACTGACAGAGGCGCCCTAGGAAAAGGTCGGAACACCCTACGCGTTTGAGGCGCTGCCGTCTCCCAGCCCGACTGCGCCAGGCGGGAACTGCCAAATGTGACCCCTGCCCGCGTCTCCGGCTTCCCTAAGGCCCGCGGGTGTTAGGTTCGAGACTGAACACTGTCCATCCCCGAACCACCGGAAAGAGCATCAACCGTGGAATCGCCTGCACCCGTCCGGATACTGACCGTCTGCACGGGGAACATCTGCCGCTCCCCCGTGGCGGAACGGCTCCTCCAGGCCGGGCTGGACCAGGTTCTGCCCGGCGGCTTCGAGGTCCGCAGCGCCGGCACGCGCGCCATGGTGGGCGATCCCGTCCAGCCCCTGTCCGCGGACATCATCCGCACCTTCGGCGGCACCGCGGACGGCTTCGCCGCGCGCCAGCTCACTGGCAAGATACTCCGTCGGGTGGACCTGGTCCTGACCATGACCTCCGCGCACCGCGGCGAGGTCCTGCAGCTGGACGCGTCGCTGCTCAAGCGCACCTTCACCATCCGTGAGTTCGCGCGGATGCTGGATGTCCTCGGGGAACGGGAGAACGCGAGTGAGAAGGAACAGAACGACGGCGACCGGCTCGCCGCAAACACCAAGCTCTGGCGCAAGCTCCCGGCCCGGGCAGCGTCCGTGAGGCACCTCGCCCTGGCCCCTGAGGCAGCCGACAACGACGTCGTGGACCCCTACCGCCGCAGCGCCGAGTACTACAGCCAGATGGAAGACGAACTGGCCCCGGCCATCATCTCCGTCCTCCGCTTCGCCCGGCTCAACACACCAGGCTGAACGAGCCCGCTTGAACGCGTCCGCTCAAACGCACCCGGCTGAACACACCCGTTTGAACGCCCCTCCAAAACCCGGGCCTTCACGCACCGGACCGCAACGGACCGCCAAACCCGGCCGGCCGCCGTCGTTCTCTCCGCCCGGAATTGGTGATAGCGTCCGTTCATGGATGCCCGGCCTGATCCGGCTGAAGCGGCTTCTGCCGCTTCCTCCACCGCTCTCTTTGCGAACCGGCGGCGGAGAATCCTGACAGCGATACTCGTGTTACTGCTGGCCATTCCTGTGGCCGGTGTGGCCTACCTCTCGAACCTGGCCCGCATCTACGATTCGCAGACCACCAAGATCGACAACGCGCTGCCGGCGCCGGAGCCCACCGCGGTCGCCAAGGCTCCGCCGGGCACCGTGGCAGCAGCGCCCGCCGTCCCCGTCCCCGAACGGCCCACCCTGCCCATGAATATCCTGGTGATGGGCAGTGACCGCCGCGAAGCGAAGAACAGCCCCGGCGCCGCGACCGACCAGCGGGCGGACACCATCATGCTGGTCCACGTCCCTGCGGACGGCAAGCACGTGTACGGCATCTCGCTCATGCGCGACCTCTGGGTCACCATTCCCGGCTACGGCGAGGCAAAGATCAATGCGGCGCTGGGACTGGGCGGCGTCTCACTGGTGGTGCAAACCGTGCAGTCCCTGCTGAACCAGCACATCGACCACGTGGTGATGATGGATTTCGAAGGCTTCAGGGGTCTCACCGAGGCCCTGGGCGGGGTGGATGTGGACATCAAGGAGCCGTTCACCTCCACGCACGACACCCACCAGGACTTCCCCGCCGGCATCAACCGGCTCAAGGGCCAGCGCGCGCTGGAGTTCGTCCGGGAACGCTACGCATTTCCCGACGGCGACTACCGACGGGTCCGCAACCAGCAGCAGTTCCTCCGCGCACTGGTGGCCAAGACCCTGACCCGCGGCACGCTGGCCAATCCGCTGACAGTGCACAACGTGGTGAGCGCGGCGGCCCCGTTCCTCAGCGTGGACAAGGGGTTCGACGCCGCGGCGCTCGGCGGCCTGGCCTTCAGCCTGCGCAACATCCGGCAGCAGGACGCGGTGTTCTTCACACTGCCCACCGGCGGCGACTCCGTGTCCACCGCCGGAGAGTCCATCCTCCTGCCGGATGCCGGCGCCATCGCCGCGGTGGCCGCCGCTCTGGCGAAGGACACGCTGGCGGCGTACGTCGCGCAGATAACGCCCGACGCCGGCGGGTGACGCTCCGTACGGGAGCCGGCCGGGCGCCGTCGTAATGTCGCGTAAAGCGCCGGAAGCCCTTCCTTGCAAGTCCGTTTGGGCTGGATGTATAGTCGCTCATCCCCCGCAACGGGGCCGACTCGGTACGGTCAGGACTGGTGAGGGTAATGAAGAAAATTATGTGGATCGTTGCCGCCGCGGCGGTGGTCTTTCTGATCATTGGCGGCACGGTCAAAGCAGTCGGCTTCCTGCTGTGGGTGGCGCCCTTCCTGTTGATTGTGGCCGTGTTGCTGTTCTTCCTGAGCCGTTCCGGCGGCCGACGCATCCCCTGACACCCCGTTGACGATGGAGCTGAAGATGCTGCGTGGAATTGGCACCTACTCGTTTCCCCTGAAAGCCGGCGAGGAATGCCCGGCGGGAACATTTCTTCTCGATCTCGCCTCCGGCCGTTTTGAATGGTCCGAGGAGGTGTTCCACATCCACGGCTACACCCCGGGCGAGGTGGTTCCGACGCTGGAGCTGTTGATGGCCCATAAGCATCCGCAGGACCGGGAACCCATCCGCCGGATGATCGCCGAGCTGAGTTCGAACGGCGGCCAGCGGGCAATCTTCCACCGCGTAATCGACAGCAAGGGCCGGGTGCGCCGTGTCTTTACCGCCGCCGAAGCCTGCCTGGATGACACAGGGAAAGTCACGGCACTGCGCGGCTTCACAGTGGACCTCAGCAGGACTGTGGCCCTGGAGACCCGCCACGCCGCCGCCGAGGCCATCCGGGCAACCTACGCCAGCCGGGAAGTGATCGAACAGGCCAAGGGCATCATCATGGGCCTGCAAGGCGGGACGACGGACCAGGCATTCCGGGTCCTGGCCACCCGCAGCCAGCACACCAACGTCAAGCTGGCCACCGTGGCCGAGCAGCTGGTTGAGGCAGCAACCCGGGGGAAGGCCCCGGAGGCCATCTCCTGCTGGGAGGCCCAGACGGAGCAGCTGGATCCGACGGGTTAAGCGGCGCGCTCGGCCTCGCGCTCCGCCCGGGCCCTTGATTGAAGTCCCCGCTCTTGTTGCACTTGTCTATGCGGCCCTCTGGGCGCGCACACGCTTCTTCACCACCGCATCCGCTTCCCGCTGACCACCGCCAGACCTTCAGGAGAACCGCATGACCGCCGAAACCGCCAGGACTGACGAAAGGGAGCCAGCCGTGAGCACTAAGACCCTGAACCCTGACAACGTGAAAACCGAACAGCTGATCATCATCGGGTCCGGCCCTGCCGGCTACACTGCCGCGATCTACGCCGCACGGGCGGGCCTCAAGCCCCTGGTCCTGGCCGGGTCCGTCACCGCCGGCGGCGCCCTGATGAACACCACCGACGTCGAAAACTTCCCGGGCTTCCCAGCCGGCATCCAGGGTCCCGAGCTCATGGACGGCCTGCAGCAGCAGGCCGAAAGGTTCGGCGCGCAGGTGGTGTTCGACGACGTCACTGACGTTCAGCTGAAGGGTCACCTCAAGCGCGTGGTCACCGGCGCCGGCGAGACCCACCAGGCACCCGCCGTCATCCTCGCCACGGGCTCGGCATACAAGGAGCTCGGCCTGCCGGAGGAGAAGAAATTCAGCGGCCACGGCGTCTCCTGGTGCGCCACCTGCGATGGGTTCTTCTTCCGCGACCAGGACATCATCGTGGTGGGCGGCGGCGACTCCGCCATGGAGGAAGCCACGTTCCTGACCCGCTTCGGAAAGTCCGTGACCGTCGTCGTCCGCAAGGGTGAACTGCGCGCCTCCCGGATCATGGCCCAGCGCGCCAAGGACAACCCCAAGATCAGCTTCGCGTGGCACTCGTCCGTCAGCGCCATCCACGGCGACGGCAAGGTCACCGGCGTGACGCTGAAGGACACCCGCACGGGCGAAACCCGGGAGCAGGGCGCCACCGGAATCTTCGTGGCGATCGGGCACGTGCCGCGGACCGAACTCGTCGCCGGGCAGGTGGAGCTGGACGCCGAGGGCTACATCAAGGTGGACTCCCCCACCACGGTCACCAACCTGACGGGCGTGTTCGCGTGCGGCGACGCGGTGGACCACCGCTACCGCCAGGCCATCACCGCCGCCGGCACGGGCTGCGCCGCCGCCCTCGACGCCGAGCGCTACCTCGCCGCCTTAGACGATGCTGACAGCATTGCCACGGCGCTGGTGGAGGAACCCACCCACGCGTAGTTCTGGCCGCCGGATCCGCCCGGCCCGGCTGACGTAATAGTTCTGCAGTCCTAAGACGGGTTTTTCGGTCTGCCTAAATTTGCGATATTCTGTTGGGGTGAACAACCCCGACGTCGTGGAGAAAAACATGGCCGCCCCCACAACGGCCCAGCCACCCGCCATTAAGCGCAGGCGGATTTCCCGCCTGCTGCTGCTTGGGCCGGCCTTCGTCGCCGCGATCGCGTATGTGGATCCCGGCAATGTCGCAGCCAACCTGACGGCGGGGTCGAGCTTCGGTTACCTGTTGGTCTGGGTCCTGGTTGCCGCCAACGCCATGGCTGTCCTGGTGCAGTACCAGTCCGCCAAGCTCGGACTCGCCACCGGCCTCAGCCTTCCCGAGATCCTCGGCAAGCGCCTCGGCACCGGCCGACGTCGGCTGTACTGGGCACAGGCTGAAGTGGTTGCCGGAGCTACGGACATGGCCGAGGTCATCGGCGGCGCCGTCGCCCTGAACCTGCTCTTCGGGCTCCCGCTGCTGGCCGGCGGGATCATCATTGGCATGGCGTCAATGCTGCTGCTCACACTGCAGTCACACCGGAGCCAAAAGTCCTTCGAGTACGCGATTGTGATCCTGCTCGGAGTCATCGCCGTCGGGTTCGTCTCGGGCCTGTTCGTCAATCCCCCGGATGCCGGAAGCGCACTGACCGGCCTGGTGCCGCGGTTCGAGGGGACTGACACTGTCCTGCTCGCGGCCAGCATGCTGGGAGCCACGGTCATGCCGCACGCCATCTACCTGCACTCGGCCCTGGCCCGGGACCGGCACGGCTATGCCGAGGACCCCGCCGAGCGCACGCGGCTGATCCGCGCCACGCGCTTCGACGTGGCCGGCGCCCTCCTGCTGGCCGGCGTCGTCAATATCGCAATGCTGCTGCTTGCCGCCTCAAGCCTGCGCGGCGTGGAGGGCACGGACACCATTGCCGGCGCCCACGCAGCCGTCACGTCAGCCCTGGGCCCGACCATCGGCATGATCTTCGCCATCGGCCTGCTGGCATCGGGGCTGGCATCCACGTCGGTGGGCTGCTACGCCGGCGCCACCGTCATGGGCGGGCTTCTGAAAATCCGCGTGCCGCTGCTCACCCGCCGCGTGATCACACTCATCCCGGCGCTGATTATCCTTGGGGCCGGCATTGAACCCACCCTGGCGCTGGTCCTGAGCCAGGTGCTGCTGAGCTTCGGCATCCCGTTCGCCCTGATTCCACTGATCCGCCTCACCGGCAAGCGGGACGTCATGGGCATCCACACGGACTCGCGGGCCCTGAAAATCGCCGGCTGGACCAGCGCGACGCTCATCGTCGGCCTCAACTGCGTCCTCATCGCGCTGACCATCTCGGGCCAGGCCTGACCGCACCCGCAGCCCGCGCGGCCGAGCTCCTACCCAGCTGAGTCGCAGTGAAGGTTGTTTTCAGGCCTCAAGATGGCTCTAGCCGCGACCCAGTTGGGTGAGCGGACAGGCAGGCCCGTGGCAGGCACGCCTAGCGGTCCTTCTGCTAACGCCGGGCCACGGCGCGGCCGCAGCGCCGCCCTACCGGTACCAGCCCACCGCACGGTCGTAGCTGCATTCCAGGGCACCCGTGCCTGGCTGGGCCCCTCCGCCGGCGGGGAAATAGATGGCCCCGAAGTCCGCCCCCTCGGCCTCGATACGTCCGCGGGCCCAGAGCTGGGCCGCCTCGAGATCCGTTTCCGGGATGGGTTCCCGGGTGCTGTGGTGCCCGAGATGGATGTCCAGCTGGTACTGCCCCGGGTGGGACGTTCCCGCGTGATGGCCGGGATCGTGTTCATCCCGCCTGCTGATCAGGACCTGGGCGGAAGCATGAAGAATGGACGGCTCGCTGGCCACTCCTCCGTCCTTCTGCTGCTTGATCCGAAGGCCGGACACCACACTCTCCACGGTGTCGTCTTCGGTGACCGCATAGGCCGAGCCGGTGACGTCCACCTCTGACCCTCCTACGCTTTTCAAATGCTGGCCGAACTGTTCGGAACTGGATTGACTGGCGTTCATGCACCCTCCTTGAGGGTATTCGCGGCGGCTGCCGACCCTTGCCACAGTAGCCCCATCGAAGCGGGCCACGCCGGTGCCACCGGAACTGATTTCGCGGGACACCGGCCCGTTGCCGCGCATGACTGCCGCCTCGATGGTTATTTTGCTGACAGTGCGGGTACGGCGCTAGTAACGTGGAGCATTCGCAAGCCAAGGGCGAACGGGAGTGGAGATCGTGGGCAACGACGGAAAGCACAATGAGACCCAACGCAGTGACGGCACCGTGCCGGCCGGCTGGACGGCGGGAGCGGTGGAGCTCACCCTGATCCGCCACGGCGAGAGCCAGGGGAACGTGGCTGCCACGGCCGCCCAGGAATCCGGCGCGGACGTGATCGACGTCCCCGCCCGCGACGCCGACGTCGAGCTCTCCGCCACAGGGCGGGAGCAGGTACTGGCCCTGGGCCGCGCACTGGCGCAGGTCCCCGCAGAGCTGCGCCCCGACGTCGTGATCTCCTCCCCGTACATGCGCGCCTACCAGACCGCTGAGATCGCCGTCGAGGCGGCGGGCTGGCCCGTGCCCGTCCGCACTGACGAGCGCCTCCGGGACCGCGAACTCGGCATTTTGGACATGCTCACCCGCCTCGGCGTGGAGAACCGGCTCCCCGATGAGGCAGAACGACGGCGGTGGCTGGGTAAGTTCTACTACCGCCCGCCGGGCGGGGAGTCCTGGACGGACGTGGTGCTGCGGCTGCGCTCCGTGCTCGGCGAACTGAACGCGCTGGGCAGCGGGCACCGGGTGATGCTGGTGTGTCACGACGCCGTGGTGCTGCTCTTCCGTTACGTCCTGGAAGGGATGTCCGAGCAGGAGCTGCTGGATCTCGCCGCGAGCACCACCGTCCTGAACGCGTCGGTCACCAGGTACGTGCGGCCGGAGGGCGTGGGGCCGTGGACCTTGGAGAGCTTCAACGTGGCCGACCACCTCACCGAGCACGGCGTCCAGGTGACCGAGCACGCAGGGGATGCCAGTGTCCACCCACGCTGACGCCAGTTCCGACGCTGCCGGTGCTGCACCGGCCGGCACTTCCGCCGCGCAGATCACGCCGTCACTTCTACGTGACTGGCCGCTCCCCTCTGCCGGGGCCGACAAGTACTCGCGTGGCGCGGTGCTGGTGATTGGCGGCGCCAGGCGCACGCCGGGCGCGGCGCTGCTGGCCGGAACCGCTGCGCTCCGGGCCGGCGCCGGCAGGCTGACGCTGGCCGTGGCCGAGTCCGTGGCCGTTCAGCTGGCTGTCACGCTGCCGGAGGCCGGGGTAATCGGTCTGCGGGAAACCGCCGGCGGATCCGTGGGGTCCGCCGGGCTCGAAGCCCTGTTCGAGGACCTGGACTCGGCGGACGCCGTCCTGATCGGTCCCGGACTGGACGACATCGACGGGACCGAGGCGCTGCTGCGGGAACTGCTTCGGCATGAGGCCGAACGGACGGCGGAGGTGCGTGCCGGCGGCGGGGTCAGCGGCGGGGAGACCAGCGCCACGGTGATCCTCGACGCCTATGCGCTCGGCTGCCTGCCCAAGCTGTTGGGCGAACTGGAGCCGTGGGCCGGCCGCCTGATTCTGACGCCGAACCCGACCGAGGCCGCAATCCTCCTGGGCCGCGAGGACGGCCTCGGAGACGACGCCGACGAGCTGGCTGCCGCGGTCGGCGAAATTGCTGAGAAGTACCGCGCTGTGGTGAGCTGCCAGGGCCTGATCGCCCGTCCGCCGGGCGGCGACGCCCCGGAAGCCGCGGACCGTTGGGAGATCACCACCGGCTACGGTGGCCTCGGGACTTCGGGAAGCGGCGACATCCTGGCCGGTGCCATCGCCGGGCTGCGGGCCCGCGGCACCACCGACGCGCAGGCCGCCTGCTGGGGCACCCACCTTCACGCTGCGGCCGCGGACAGGCTCGCGAGCCGGCTGGGGAGCCTGGGTTTTCTGGCACGGGAACTGGCGGACGAGCTGCCACCGCTCATGATGGAACTGAATACCTAGGCGCTGAATACCTGGGCGGGGGCCTCAGTTCAGCGACCCCAGGATGGAGCGGAGGGAAGCGGCTGCCGTCTTGGCGGCAGTCTTGGGGTCTACCTTCCCGGCGGTGACGTCATGAACGGCCTTGGCGACGGGCAGTTCCGTCAGCGCGGCACCGGCAAGGTCGCCCCGCCCCTGGATGATGCCCCAGTGCTTGACGTCGTCGACTCCCTTCAGCAGGACGCTGAGAACGTCCGGTGCATAGAACTTGCTCAGTGGTTCCTTCTTGCCCAGGCCGGCCGGCAATGCCCGCCAGGCATCGGCAAACTGCGTGGGGTTGGCTTCGGTGCCGGCACGGACCGGAAGCCGCTCCTCCGGTGCAATGGACAGCCAGTCAGCGTAACCGTCGCTCATGACATACTCCACGAACTGGCGCGCATGATCGGCGTCAGAATCCTTGGTAATGGTCCAGGACGTCATCTCGCCGAACTGCGCAGGCTCGTCCCCTGACCCCAAAATCCCGGTGACCACGCCGGTGTTCCTGGCGAGGAACGCGGGGTCGGCCTTGCATTCGGGGCAGTTTGGCCTGGCGTCGTTGCGAAGGCCCGCCAGTTCGTCAAGCATGAACGTGGGCCAGACGGCCATGGCGGCCTTTCCGGCGAAGTACGCGGCCCGCACAGTGTCTGTGTCCTGAATCCCGGGAACGGAATAGTTGGTCAGCATGTCGCGGTAGAAGCGGAGCGCCCCCACGCACTGAGGGCTGTCGAACGTGACGCTGCTCTTCGAATTGACCATCTCGCAGCCGTTGCCCTGGGCGATGTGCTCAAACGACTGTTGCGTGAAGGCCTGGCTCTTGTTCGCCGCCACGAAGCCTGCCAGCTGCGGAGTGTGCAGCTTTTGGGCGGCAGCTTGGATGTCACCATAGGTAGCCGGCGCCCTCAGACCCGCCTGGGCAAAATGGTCTTTTCGGTAATAAAGAAGCTGCTGCCAGGACGAATCGGGCACGGACAGCTGTTGGGTCCCGTCGCGGGTCAGCTCCAGCGAGCGCGGGGACCACGTACTCGCGCCCAGGTTGCTGATGACCTTGGCGTTGGCCTCGACGTTGATGAGATCACCGGCAGCCGCCGTGCGGACGTTGCCTAGCGAAATGCCGCCTATGACGTCGGGCAGGTCACCGGACGCGGCTGACGACGTAAGGACCTGGTTGAACCGGTGGGCGGGTACGCTCACGAGGTCCACCGTCACACCGGAGGCGGAGGCAAACTTCTCGAGCATCCCCTTGGTCTTGGCTAGGCGGTCCGGAAGGGTATCCGCGGTCCAGACCGTGATGCCGTGGGGGTCAGATGCATCAGGAGGGGGAGCGTTCGGGCCTCCGCTGGACGTGCAGGAAGTGAGAATCCCTGCAGCCAAGGAAACTGCAGCGACGAAGCCGACGTTGGCCCGCCCTCTGGTTCTGTTCACCTCGGTGCTCCTGCCGTGGAGGTGCCCGCAGATAGGTGTTCGAAAGTCCCATGGGTGCGACCGGAGTTTCATCCAGAGACTTGTTTTTCCAGCGTATCCAAGTGAAGGCGTCCTGTCAGCAGTCGGGCTCTAGTCTGTGTCTTCGCCGGGTTGACGCAGGTTCGGTGGAGGGTCACACTGGCCACACATATTCGGGAAGACCTGGAGATGGGTGGACACGGCATGACTGACCATCGAACCAATGGGCCTGGCCCCGGCCCAGCCCATGGCCGCACCCGCGATCCGCTCCTGCGCCGGGTCATCCTTCCTGACTTTCTGGTTGTATTCCTCGCGCCCATCGCCGAAAACGTGTCCTACAAGATTGCGATCCAGGGCCGACAAACGTGGCTATTCGAGGATCTCGGCTACCTCCTGGGAGCCGGGCTGCTCATCGTCATCACTTTCTTCGGCGTCTGGGCACATCAGCGCGATGACCGGAAGCTTCCAGAAGCCGAAGCCATCCGGGACGCCATCGCGGCCACGGTGGTCCTGCTCTATCTTGTGCTGGTCTCCTGGGCCGTCTTCTTCACCCCCGGCCCAAATCGCATCCTCCTCTCGGACCAGCTCCTCGCGTCGCTGACCACGGTCACGGCCGTGGTAGTTGCGTTCTACTTCATTTCAGGTGCCGCCGGCGGCAAGTGGGCACTGTATCTGCTGAGGCGTGAGGAGGGTGCCGGGCCAAGCCCTACGCAGCCAGGCGCGGCGTGGCAAGGCGCGGCCCCGCCAGGTCCTGCGCCGCATGGTCTGGACCAACAGAAACCGACTCAGCAGAACCCGGCGCCGCAACACCTTCCGCCACAACATCTTCCGCCGCGGAACCCGGCGCCACAGGACGACGCAGAACGCCTGTAGCCCGGGTGCCGTCAGGCATCGCGGTACGTCAGGGCAGCCCGTTCCGCGGGCACAGCCGGCGTTGCACGCACCCGTGAGAGCCGGCTTAGACCCGGCGCCATTCGCCGGCCGTGCCCTGCTCTTGTTTGCCGGGCACGCGGGGGTTATTTTAAGCGTGGGATCGCGCTCTAGCAGTCAGGGCACAGTGATCCCCTTAAATAGGAGCGCGTCAATGTCGACCATCTCCAACGCCCCCCTTCCCGGCGGCATGCACAGGCCGTCGGGCGATCGGTTGTGGTGCCCTGAATGCCAGACCGACGAGCACCTGATCGTCGAATCCATCGAAGCTTTGCATCCCCCTCAAGAGGGCCTAGTGGATGTGTCCTATACCTGTGTTGAATGCGACTACTTCTACGCCCACGCGGCGGGCGTGCACGACGTCGCCGCCGTCCTGAACCGCCACGGCCAGGTGATGGGCGTTCTGCAGTTCGGCGGTGAATACTTCCACTGCGGCACGCCTATGATCTCCGTCAGCTCCGGAACCAGCAGCATCTACGGCCACGAGCTGTCCCGGCGCCACACCATCCACGACGTCCATCTGCTCACGCGCGTCCTGCGCTGCGGCTGCGGGTTCCAGATGGAGGTGCCGGACTGACCGGCCACTAGGTAAGGAGAGTGCAACATGGCTATGACCCACGGCGCTGCCGGTGCCCGAACCAGACTCCAGCTGGCGTCCCAAGTTGTCGGGGCAGTGTTCCTGCTCGTCGGCATTCTTGGCTTCATTCCCGGAATCACCAGCAACTTCGGGTCGCTGGGCCTCGCCGGGCACGCCTCGGAAGCAATGCTCCTGGGTGTCTTCCAAGTCTCCATCCTGCACAATATCGTTCATATGCTCTTCGGTGTGGCCGGCATCCTTATGGGCCGCACGCCCGCGCAGGCAAAGAACTTCCTCCTTTACGGCGGAATTGTTTATCTGATCCTCTGGCTGTACGGACTGATCGTCGGCCACGAATCCGCAGCAAACTTTGTCCCGGTCAATACCGCGGACAACTGGCTGCATTTCCTGCTGGGCGTGGGCATGATCGCGCTGGCACTGTTGCTGTCCCGCGAAAGCACCACCGTCCGCGGAGCAGTACGGGGCTGAATACCTGAAGCGCGATGCCAGGGAGTGGCTGACAATGACCGCATATCAACAACCAGGTTTGACCGCCGCCGGAGTTCCCGATGTGGTGCCCCGGCGGAAGGGCAGCATGGTGGTCAGGTGGATCACGTCCACGGACCACAAGATTATCGGCTACATGTACCTGATCGCGTCCTTCGTGTTCTTCTGCCTCGCTGGAGTGATGGCGTTGCTGATCCGTGCCGAGCTGTTCGAGCCGGGCATGCAGATCCTGCAGACAAAGGAGCAGTACAACCAGCTGTTCACGATGCACGGCACGGCCATGCTGCTGATGTTCGCCACCCCGCTGTTTGCCGGGTTCGCGAACGTCATCATGCCGCTGCAGATCGGCGCCCCTGACGTCGCGTTCCCCCGCCTGAACGCGCTGGCCTTCTGGTTCTTCCTGTTCGGTTCCACCATCGCCGTTTCCGGCTTCATCACCCCGCAGGGCGCGGCGTCCTTCGGCTGGTTCGCGTACGCGCCGCTTCACAACACGACGTTCACCCCCGGCATCGGCGGGGACCTGTGGGTGTTCGGCCTGGCGTTGTCCGGTTTCGGCACCATCCTCGGCGCGGTCAACTTCATCACCACCATCATCTGCATGCGCGCCCCGGGCATGACCATGTGGCGCATGCCGATCTTCACCTGGAACACGCTGATCACGGCTGTTCTGGTGATTATGGCGTTCCCGCCGCTGGCCGCAGCACTGTTCGCGATGGGGGCGGACCGCCGCTTCGGTGCGCACATCTACGATCCGGACAACGGCGGCGCCATTCTGTGGCAGCACCTGTTCTGGTTCTTCGGCCACCCCGAGGTGTACATCATCGCGCTGCCGTTCTTCGGCATCGTCTCCGAGATCTTCCCAGTGTTCAGCCGCAAACCGATCTTCGGCTACAAGGGCCTTGTCTACGCCACGATCTCAATTGCGGCCCTCTCCGTGACCGTGTGGGCGCACCACATGTACGTCACCGGTTCCGTGCTGCTGCCGTTCTTTGCCTTCATGACCATGCTCATCGCGGTACCCACGGGCGTGAAGTTCTTCAACTGGATCGGCACCATGTGGGGCGGCTCGCTGACGTTTGAAACCCCCATGCTGTGGAGCCTCGGCTTTATCATTACGTTCCTCTTCGGCGGCCTCACCGGCATCATCCTGGCGTCGCCGCCGCTGGACTTCCACGTCTCGGACTCCTACTTTGTGGTGGCGCACTTCCACTACGTGGTGTTCGGCACCGTGGTGTTCGCGATGTTCGCCGGCTTCTACTTCTGGTGGCCGAAGTGGACAGGGAAGATGCTCAACGAACGGCTCGGCAAGATCCACTTCTGGATGCTGTTCCTCGGCTTCCACGGCACGTTCCTGATCCAGCACTGGCTCGGCGTCGAAGGCATGCCCCGCCGCTACGCGGACTACATGCCGCAGGACAACTTCACCTGGATGAACCAGTTCTCGACGGTCGGTTCGTATCTGCTCGGTGCGTCGCTGATCCCGTTCTTCTGGAACGTCTACATCACCGCCCGCAGCACCGAAAAAGTCATGGTCGATGACCCGTGGGGCTTCGGCGCATCTCTGGAGTGGGCCACGTCCTGCCCGCCACCGCGGCACAACTTCACGTCCCTGCCGCGCATCCGCTCGGAGCGTCCGGCACTGGACCTGCACCACCCTGAGATTCGGATACGCGAACACGATACGACGCACGCTCCCGTGGCTGAGGTGCTCGGGGCAGCGGACATCGGGTCCCGCGACGTGCGGAACCCCGATCCCGACAAGTGATTTGCGGCCTGCTGGCGGCTGAGTTGGTGCCTTGCTGGCTGGCGGCTGGCTGAACAGCTGACGTCAACGGCGGTTCGCCCGCGTAATTTCCTACTCGCCGAATGCGGCGACGATAGGAAATCTGCGGCGATGCCGGGCAGCAGGTGATGTTTAAGCAGCCGCCAGTACTAGGCAGCCACCGCCAGCGGTGCCGTCGAAGCGGCGGTTCCCGAACCGGCGTCGGCCGGTGCCAGAACGCGGACGTTGCACTCGGACTGCAGCGGGTCGATCGAGCGTGGCAAGTGGTGGGTCTTGGAGCATTCACGGAGCTCCTCCAGTGCGGAGGGTTCAACACGCGCGTGGCTGACGTCCACAACAAGCTGAAGTCCCTGCTTGAGGTGGTTGGCACGCTTCATGACGACGTACAGAGCTTGAATGCTTCGGGCGGTTACATTTCCCTGGGCGGCAACCTGAGCTTCGCCGCATTCCAGGTCCAGCCGGACCAGGACCTTGAGCTTATGGTTCAACGAACATCTCCCCTCATGCACGGCCGCGACGCTGCGACCGAAGACAACCCTAACCCAAATGTGATGCAGGTAACAGGAAAAGTCTGAATGTTGCGGGAAGACCGGTTCACGGGTGACTGAGCCGACAGCAATCAAGGCCGCTGGTTTCGCCCGTCGAAAGCCGAATCTCAGCAGGCTCAACCCGCGGACGGCCGGCAAGCGCAACCGGCCGGTGCGTTGTACGGCGGGCGGCTTAGTCTCGGGTGGGGTCCGGACGCAGCGGGGCCGGCCCGGGGTCCGGTACAGGAAGCGGTCCAGGCGGCTCCGGCACCGGGAACGGACTCGGCGGCGTGGGGCCGGAGGGATCAGGGCCGTTCGGGTGCGGCGACATCGGATCGGGGCCCGGTTCCGGAGGGAACGGCTCGGGCTCGTGCACTGGCGGAATGGTCATGGCTGCCCCTCGGCTGCTGGATTGGTTCCGGTTTGCGGACGCGACTTCAGGATACGCCCGGGGCCCGCGGCGAAGACAGCGTACTCGGTGGGCCTATTCCATGCTGGCGCCGTCGCAAGTATCCCCAACGCCCTGCGCCCAACGCTATCTTGAGCCAATCTTGATGGAATCCCTGCAGGTTCTAAAGGGTTTTGCGTGAAAGTAAGGCTCATCGGACAAAGCAAGTCCGCAGGCTTCCCGGGCAACAAGTCGGCAACCGTGAAGTTCGTGTTCAGCGCCACTCAGCGCGACGGCACGAACAAGAAACCCTGGCTCGGGTTCCGTCCGCTCAATGGGGCGCGCACGGAACCCGGATCCATCCCACTCATCCATCCCCAGCTGACGCCGCAGGGAAGCCAAGCTCCGAATACCTCGTATGCGTGGGCAGGGGCATCGCTGTCAGGTGCCAGAACATGCTAGCCACCACGGCCCTCTCCCCCGGTAGCGAACGGCCGCCAAAATGTCAGTGCGGATCTATATATTGAGGGAATGACCCAGACTCCACTGCAGCACTCCGCAGACTCCCCCGACGCCTCCCCGGCGCCGCCGGTCGCCAAGAAAGTGCCCACAGAGCGCACCCACCACGGCGACACCGTCGTGGACAACTACGAGTGGCTCCGGGAGAAGGAATCCGACGAGGTCGTGGCCCACTTGAAGGCCGAAAACGCCTACCAGGAAGCCGTCACCGCCCACCAGGAGCCGCTGCGGGATGCCATCTTCCAGGAGATCAAGGGCCGCACGCAGGAGACAGATTTGTCCGTTCCCAACCGCAAGGATGCCTGGTGGTACTTCAGCCGTTCGGTTGAAGGCAAGGAGTACGGCATCCAGTGCCGCGTCCGCGCCCAGGACACCGGCAACCGCGTGGCCGACTGGACTCCTCCGGCAGTGGAGGCCGGCGTCGAAATTCCCGGCGAAGAAGTCCTGCTTGACTGCAACGTGGAGGCCGAAGGCAAGCCCTTCTTCTCCGTGGGAGGCTCCGCTGTCACCGTGGACGGTCATTTGTACGCCTACGCCGTGGACAACTCCGGCGACGAGCGCTTCACCCTGCGCATCAAGGACCTCCGCACCGGTGAGCTGCTTCCGGATGTCATCGAGAATGTCTTCTACGGCGTCTCCTTCTCCCCTGACGGCACCCGGATCTTCTATACGGTGGTGGATGATTCCTGGCGCCCGTACCAGGTCAAGGCCCACGTCCTGGGCACGCCGGTCACCGCCGACGAGGTGGTTTACCAGGAGGACGACGTCGCCATGTGGCTGGGCTTTGAGCTCTCGTCCGACAGGCGTCACCTCGTGCTGGGCATCGGCTGCTCGGAGTACAGCGAAACGCGCCTTTTGCGCTTTGGCGATCCCGAAGCCGCCCTCACCACCGTCATTTCCCGCGACGAACGCGTCCTCTACGAGGCCGAACCGTTCCTGCTCGACGGCGAAGAGCGCATCGTCATCACCCACAACCGCAATGCCGTGAACTCGATGGTTTCGCTCGTGGACCCTGCCGACCTCGCGAAGCCGCTGGCCGAGCAGCAGTGGATAACCGTCGTCGAGCATTCCGACGACGTCCGGGTCAACGGTGCGGGCGTCACCTCCACGCACCTGGTTGTTTCAGTCCGGAAGGACACCATCGAGCGCGTCCAGGTGATTCCCCTGGCCGGTCTGGGAACGCCCAGCCAGGAAGCCCCCGTGGAACCGGCGTTCGACGAGGAGCTCTACACGGCAGGCGTGGGCGGCTCCGACTACGAGGCCCCCGTGATCCGGCTGGGCTACACGTCCTACTTCACACCGTCACGAGTTTACGATTTCGTGCTGCCCACCCCGGAGCGGCCCGCAGGTGAGCTGCTGCTGCGTAAGGAAAGCCCGGTGCTCGGCGGCTATGACGGGTCCGACTACGTGGCTACGCGCGAGTGGGCAGAGGCGGCCGACGGCACCAGGATTCCCCTCTCGGTGCTGCGGCACACGTCGGTTGCACGGGACTCCACTGCGGCCGGACTGGTGTACGGCTACGGCTCGTACGAGTTGAGCATGGATCCGGGCTTCGCCATTGCCCGGCTGTCACTGCTGGACCGCGGCGTTGTTTTCGTGATTGCGCATATCCGCGGCGGCGGCGAGCTGGGCCGGCACTGGTACGAGAACGGCAAGAAGCTCACCAAGAAAAACACCTTCACGGACTTCATCGCGGCCACGGACTGGCTGGCTACATCGGGCTGGGCAGCACCGGACAGGATCGCGGCGCTGGGCGGATCCGCGGGCGGCCTGCTCATGGGTGCCGTGGCCAACCTTGCCCCGGAGAAGTATGCGGCCGTGGTGGCGGAGGTGCCGTTCGTGGACGCGCTGAACACCATCCTGGACCCCGAGCTGCCGCTTTCTGCACTGGAGTGGGAAGAATGGGGCAACCCCATCACCGACCCCGAGGTGTACCAGTACATGAAGTCCTACACTCCGTACGAGAACGTGCGCGCGGCCGCCTACCCCAAGATCGCCGCCGTGACGTCCTTCAACGACACCCGCGTACTCTACGTCGAGCCCGCCAAGTGGGTGCAGGAGCTGCGCAGCAAGACCACCGGCACAGAGCCGATCGTCATGAAGATCGAGATGGACGGCGGCCACGGCGGCGCCTCCGGCCGGTACGTGCAGTGGCGCGAACGGGCCTGGGACTACGCCTTCATCGCCGACTCCCTCGGAGCCAAGGAGCTGCTGCCGGGCGCAGGGCTCAAATAACCCCACACGGAGTAACCCTCGAGTTGCGAGGTCCCCGGGCTCCCGGTGGCCGGCTAGTCCGCGGGGTCCCGGGTCCCCCGTTAGTCCGCAAACACTTCCTGGAAGTGCTCCACGACGGGGAACGGCTGGTAGAAGCGATGCAGGAGCTGCTTCCACTCCCGGTATTGGGCTGACTCCCGGAAGCCGACCGTGTGGTCTTCCAGGCGGTCCCACTGGACGAGCAACAGGTATGTGCTCGGGGATTCCATTGACCGTGACAGCCGCAGGCTCCGGAATCCGGGCATGGAGGAAATGATCCCGCGCGCCCGGCCGAAGGCAACTTCGAAGTCCTGCTCCTGGCCGGGAGTCACGGGCAGGAGAGCGTGCTCGGTGATCATCGGGCCAGTATTCCAGCAGGGCACCGTTACGGCTTCATGGATCCCGACCGACGCTTCCCGGTGGACATCAGCTGCCGAAAATTGATCATCATGCTTACTATTGAATCGCATACGGGCACATCTTCGGTGCACCTGTCCGCTGGGGGCAGGGAACCCGGTGCCGGAACTGGAGCATAGCGTGAGCAACGAACAGGGAATGACGCCGCTTTCCGATGACGAACTCCTGGCCCAGGCGGGAACGGCCCTGCCGGACAAGGAAGTCGCGTCCGTGTTGGACCTCAACGCCGACCTTGATCTGGGCATCAACGCGGCAGCGCCGATCGACCTCGCGGTGGCCGCCAACGCCAACGTCGCCGCCCCGATCGACGCCGCGGCATCCGCGAACATCCTCTCGTTCGGCTCCGAGTCTCAGGCTCTTGCCGACCAGGGGGTCATCATCGACCAGGGAATCACTGCCGACGCCACGGCCGACTCCGTCCAGGACAGCACCATCGGCCAGGGCCCCGAGAGTGTCGACGGCGGGACCCCTGACAGCAGCGGCTCCGAAACACTCGACGGCGGCGCCCCCGCAACCACCGGCCCGAACACGGTTGACGGCGGCGAAGTTCTCGACGGCGCGGTCCCGGCTGGCACCGTTCCGGACGGCACCGTTCCGGACGGCACCGTTCCGGATGTCGGCGCCCTTCCTGCGGATCCCTCGTCGGCACTGGACGGCGACCTGCTGAACGTCAACGTGGACCTCGCAGCCGATGCCGACATTGCCGCTCCCATCAACGGAGCCGTGGCTGCCAACGCCAATGTGGCCGCCCCGATCGATGCCGCGGTGGCAGCCAACATCGGGTCCATCGACAGCGATGCCACCGCCGTGTCGCAGCAGGACGCCATCATCACGCAGAACATCGACGGTTCGGCAGCTGCCTCTGCGGACCAGCAGTCCGATCTCCAGCAGTAGTTCCCGGATGAGCACTGTGTCCGGCGGGCCGTCCAACCCGGACGGCCCGCCGGTTTCTCCTGCGTCCGCAGCAAGTCCGACGTCGGTTCCGGGGCCGGGCAGGCGGCCATCAGGCGCGCCTGGCGCGCCAGCCGCCGTCGACACCCGTCCTCGTGGGGTGCCTGTCCGCGCGGACGGCATCCAGCTGATCGGCGAGGCCATGGGCTCCGGCTACCGGGAAGCACCGTGCCTGGTCCGGCGGTCCGACGGCCAAACCATCCAGCTGACGCGTCTGTTGTTCCTCGTGCTGGAAGCTGTCGACGGCGAGCGCGACTCCGGGGAGATCGCGGAGTATGCCAGTGCCCGATTCGGGAAACTGGTCAGCGCCGACAACGTTCGGACGCTGCTCGAGGGCCAGTTGCTGCCGCTGGGGCTGCTGCGGCTCGCCGACGGTTCCCAGCCTGAGGTCCGGAAGTCGGATCCCCTTTTGGGCATGCGGTTCCGGTATACGGTCACCGATCCGGAGCGGACGCGGAAGCTGACAGCGCCGTTCGCCGCCCTCTTCCACCCGCTGATCGTGGCAGCCGTTGCTGTGGCTTTCCTGGCCTCCTGCTGGTGGGTCCTCATGGTCAAGGGCCTCGCCTCGGCCACTCACAATGCCTTCGCCAACCCGGGGCTCCTGCTGCTCATCCTCGCCGTCACCATCCTGTCCGCGGGCTTCCACGAATTCGGTCATGCGGCCGCTGCCCGCCGCGGCGGAGCGACGCCGGGCGCCATGGGCGCGGGTCTGTACCTCGTCTGGCCGGCCTTCTACACGGACGTCACGGATTCCTACCGCCTGGGACGCGGCGGCCGGCTGCGCACTGACATCGGCGGACTGTACTTCAACGCAATCGTGGCGGTAGCCATCGTGGGCATCTGGTGGGCTACCCGCTACGATGCGCTGCTGCTGGTGGTGCTCACACAAATCCTGCAGATGGTCCGCCAGCTGATGCCCCTGGTCCGCTTCGACGGTTACCACATCCTGGCCGATGCCACAGGCGTGCCGGACCTGTTCCAGCGCATCAGGCCCACGCTGCAGGCCCTGCTGCCGTGGAACTGGCGAAAGCCTGAACCGGAGGCGCAGGCCCTGAAGCCCTGGGCACGGGCCGTCATCACCGCTTGGGTGCTGGTGACCGTCCCGCTCCTGCTGGGCAGCACGGTGCTCATGGTGGCCTCCCTTCCGCGCCTGCTGGGCACGGTGTGGGCGAGCCTGCAGCACCAGCAGGCCATGCTCACTGGCAGCCTTTCGAGCGGCAACTTGGCCGACGCAGCCGTGCGCGTCCTGGCGATTGCCGTCGTCGCCCTTCCCGTGCTGGGCATCGGCTACATGCTGGTGCGCCTCGTTCGGCAGCTTGGCGTGGGGCTGTGGAAGAAGACCAGCGGAAGGCCGCTGCGGCGCGGCACTGCCATGGCCGCCGTCGTTGCCGTTCTGGCCGGCCTGGCCTGGGCGTGGTGGCCCGCGCCCGACGCGTACCGTCCGGTGCAGCCGTACGAACGCGGGACGCTGTTCGACGCGACAGCCGCCATCTATCCCGCGCTTTCCGGCGGAGACGCTGCCCTTCAGGAGGGGCGGCCGGGCCGGACGGTCGCGCTGTGGCCTGAAGGAACCCCGTTGCCCACCCGCGGCAAGCCGCAGCTCAGCATGGTGCTCGTTCCGCGGCAGGGCCAATCTTCCGGTCCGAACACAGCGGACCAGCCGGACCACGGTGCGGCACCCGGCGGTGCGGCCCCGGCGCCGTCATGGGCCTTCCCGTTCGGCAAGCCGGCGGCCCCGGAAGAGGACGGCAACCAGGCGCTGGCCGTGAACACCGCCGACGGTTCCGTGACGTACGACGTCGCCTTCGCCCTCGTGTGGGCGGAAGACGGGCCGGTGGATACGCGCAATGAGGCCTACGCCTTCGCCAGTTGCGCGGACTGCGCGGCGGTGGCTGTTGGCTTCCAGGTGGTGCTGATCGTGGGGCAGGCGGACGTGGTGGTCCCCGAAAACCTCTCGGCGGCCGCCAACTATAACTGCGTCCGGTGCCTCACCTATGCCTTGGCCAGTCAACTGGTCCTGACCCTCGACGGCCCCCTGAGCGCTGACGGCATGACCAGGCTCAGCGCCCTGTGGCAGGAAATCGCGGAGTTCGGCCGCACCCTGCAGGACGTTCCCCTGTCCGAGATCCAGTCGCGGCTCGACGCCTACAAGGAACAGATCATGGACATCATCCGGAACGACCCCAGCGCGTCCCCGTCCAAACCGGGCGCCGCCACCAGCCCGTCGCCGGGCCCGTCGCCGACGGCGGGAAGCGGGCAATCGCAGGTTCCCTCGCCTCGATCATCAACACCGGGTCCGACACCGGCACCGGCGGGTTCGGGGACGGCGGGTTCCGGGACGCAGTCCGCTGACCCGGCCGCGCCAGTCCCGGCCGAGTCCGCTGCACCAGCTGCACCCGCTGGACCCGCTGCACCGGGGCCGGCGAATACGGCGCCTCCGGCTCCCGCCCCGGCCCCGGCCCCGGCGGATCCAGTCCCGACGGCCACGGTGCCGGCAACAAGCGCTCCCGCCCAATCCGCCCCCTAAACCCGCTCTGCAATTCTGCCGATCCGGTGCTCCGTGGATGCCCTTCTTGAACCTGCCAACCTCCCGATTGCCGGAAATGGCCGCTTGCCCCGGTAGCCAAGCGGCCATTTCCGGCAAATCGGACACGAGCGGAGGCCTGAAGCCGGGCGCCGCGCCAGACATACGCCCGGCACACCATATATTTGGACGATGCTCTCGGCGTTGAAAAAATACCTGCTGATTCCCAAACTGGTGAGGCTGTCGTCCGCGGCGCCCAAGGATCCGCAGGCTGCCTGGGACCAGTACTGGGGCAAGGTCCGCACCACCGGAGCCCGGGGCGACGTGCTGTGGGACTCCGGCGACGACCACGAACTGCAGGGCTACCTGGAACACCTGAAGCGGCAAATGAATCCGGACCTTCCCATCGTGGACGTCGGCTGCGGCAACGGGACGTTTAGCCGCCGGCTGGCTGCCCACTTCCCCCATGTTCTTGGCGTGGATGTGTCCGCCAATGCCGTGGCCAAGGCGCGGGCCGAATCCGAGGGACTGGAACGGATCTCCTTCATCACCGCAGACATGACGGCTCCCGGGGCGGCGCGCTCAGTGAACGCAGCCCTGACCGCGGCCGGAGTGTCCGGTGAGGCGAACGTCTTCATCCGCGGCGTCCTGCACGTGCTGAAGCGCCGGGACCAGGCTGCTCTGGCTGAACAACTGCACCCGCTGCTGGGGAAACGCGGGCGCGTATTCCTGGCCGAAACAGACTTCCGGGGCAACGCCGTCGAGTACGTCAGCCACCTTGGCGCCACCCGGCAGTTCATCCCTGCGCCTCTGAGGGATGCCATCTGCGGCCTGCCGATGCCCGGACGTTTCGGCGCCGCTCAGCGCCTGCGGGCATTTCCAGAGTCACTGTGGGACGTGGTGGAGGACGGTCCCGCCGTCATTGAAACCCGACCGCTGACATCCGCCCAGCCCGAACAGATCCCGGGATACTTCTCGGTGCTCCAGGCCCGCTGAATCCACGCGCCACGCCGCCGCCGGGCCGGCCGCCGGGCCGGCCGTCCAGCCACCCAGGTCCAGGTCCAGGCCCAGGCCCAGGCCCAGGTCGAGGTCGAGGTCCAGGCCCAATCGGTGAGGCTAAACGACCTTCAGCCAGGCCAGGGCGTCGCGCTCCGACGTGAAGAACCTCGTGGGGCACGGGAGCTTGTTGATGCCGAGAATGAAGTTGGCGATCACCCTGTCCACGGGCGAGGATCCGAGCAGTGCAATCCTCGAGGCCTGGCACGGACGCCCGAACACGGCCCTCGCTCCCCGGCTGACCTCGGCGGTGGTGGCCATGTCCACGAGCATCGGGTGGCGGCCGGAGCCACAGAGGGCATTGACGTCCTCCATGGCGGACTCCGCATCCGCTTCGGTGATGCTGGCACCCCTGGCCCACGTGAGCCGCAGCAGCCCCTCGGCGTCCAGGATCAGATCGAACAGCGTGTTCCGGCCGCTGCCTTCGGCATTCACAATCTAGACCTCCGCGGTGGCTGATGGGACAGTATCAAGCTACAGGCCAACGCGTTCACGGCCAACGCGGTCCGGGGGCTGATAATGTGAGTCCAAAATCACGGGTAGCCGCACGCTGGCGACGCGCAACACAGGGGGCAAAGTGGTTCAGGCACCGGCGGAGAGTCTTTCCGCACCGCGCATAGCCGTGGTTGCAATACCCGAGGCGGACCGATTGGCGGCCACGGGCAACGTCCTCACCGCGGCCGGTTTCACCGTCCATGCAGCGTCCGACGGCGGGTCCCTCGCCGTGGAGCTGGAACGGAACCATGCCGCCGTCGTGCTTCTTGATACTGCACTGGCTAGCGAATTCATCTGGGAGGGAACTCCCGTGCTGCTCCTGGTGGACCTCGCAGACGACTTCGACCTGGCGCGGCTGGAGCCGTGGGGCATCGCCGATTACATCTCCCGCGACGCCGGCGCGCAGGAACTGACCCACCGGGTGGAAACCCTGATCGGCCGTGCCCGCGAGCGCCGGAGGATACGCGCCCATGCGGAGTTCCTCCGCGAGAGCCTTCGAAACGTTTCCGCTGCCATCCGCGGCACCAACAGCCCGCAGCAGATGGCCGGTCACCTGGTCCGGGGTTTCGGCGAGTCCCTCGGCGCGGACCACGTCTGGTTCACCACCTTCCACGATTCGCGCGTGCCCCGTATCAGCGCCCAGTGGTGCAGGCCCGGGTTTCCCCGGCTTCCGGACTCGCTCGGCTCCTACGAGGACGCGGCCCGTGACCTGGCCACCAGCCTTTGGTCCGAGGCTGATGTGCTGGCGGTGGCGGATCATCAGGCAGAACCAACCTTCCCGCTCACAGAGGGACTCCACGGCTGGTCCGAGCTCGTCTCCGGCCGCGCCTCCGTGGTGGTTCCCGTGGGCGACGGCGACTCGGCGCTCGGCATCATCTGGATCGCGCAGGTGGACGCCCCTCGCGAATGGACCAGGGCTGAGATCGCCCTCATCCAGCACGTCGCGGGAAACCTCGCCCACAGCCTCATCCAGGGCCACCTGATCAGTGCGCAGGTCCAGGTGCTGCAGCAGCTCCGGGAACTGGACAAAGCCAAAACGGACTTTCTGGCCACCGTCAACCACGAACTCCGGACCCCGCTGACGTCCATCACCGCCTACCTCGACATGATTCGCGATGGCGCCGGCGGCCCGGTGCCGGCCGGCATCGAGTCGATGATGGAAGTCATCTCGCGGAATTCCAACCGGCTCAGGCGGCTGATCGAGGACATGCTCACCGTCTCGCAGCAGGACGGATCCGGGCACCTGAACCTCAAGCAGGTGGAGCTGGGACAGGTGCTGCGGATCGTGGTTGCCGCCCTGCGACCGCTGGCTGAATCGCGCAACGTGGTTATCACCGGCGCTGATTCCCACGAGGATGTGAAGATCCAGGCGGACGAGGCGCAGCTCGAGCAGGTCTTCACGAACATCGTGGCTAACGCCATCAAATTCACGCCCGACGGCGGCCGGATCAGTATCAGCGTCATGCTGGACCCGCCGGGGGACGGAAATCCCTCCGCCGCAGTGCGGATCACGGACACCGGCGTCGGAATTCCGGAACAGGAAATAGGCCAGGTGTTTACGCGTTTCTACCGGGCGTCCAACGCCTCCTCAGCCGCTGTACCGGGCAGCGGGCTGGGCCTGGCAATCGCCCACGACATCGTGCACCGCCACGGCGGATCGCTGGAGCTGGCGTCTTCCCTGGGTGCAGGCACCACCGTGTCCGTCCACCTGCCGGCCGCAGGGCCTTAGAGGCCACACTGTCCTACGTAGAAACTGCCCCGGACCAGCAGGCCCGGGGCAGTTTCATATCGCGCTAAGTTATGCACCAACCTTAGTTGGGCCACCAGCCGATCGATGCGTAGGTGACCTCTGACTTCGAAGGCGCGGACGTGGTGGTGGTGTCCTTCTTTGGTGCAGCATTGGCAGGAGCAGCGAAGCCTGCAACTGCCAGGATGCCGGTCATAAGAAGTGTTGCGGCAATTTTCTTCATCCGCTGATCCTTTCATTTGTGAAGTGCATTACTGGTTACGGGGGAAGTATACGGTTCCTTCCTCAAGTTTTTGCAAGGTTTTTCTAGGCACGATTTTCTAAGGCAAAACCAATCGCTTAATGAATCCGCCCGCAGCGTAACAAGCTCACTTGAAGTGGCGCGCACGTCGGCGTAACGCGCGGTCCATGGATAATTGTCAGCATGCCGATGTCTCGAGATTTATCGCCCTTCGTGATTGCCGAGCTTGAGGCCCGCGAGAGCTGGAAGCGCCGGGACTACAGCGCCGGATACGCCCAGGCCGGGCAGGCCGCGGCCCTGGCACTCGAATCCGGCGATGACCACCGCTGGTGGAAGATGGTACTGCTGCAGGTCGAATGCCTGCGGGACCAAGGTTCCATCCAGGAATGCCAGCAACTGGCGGCAACGATCGCCGCACATCCGGTGGCCGCGTCCGCACCCGATCTCGGCGCCCGTGCCAACATACTGCTGGCGCATTCGCTGCAGGGACTGGGCCGCCTTCCGGAGGCGGTCGACGCTGCCGCCGTAGCTGCCGGCCTGGTGGCCGGGGACTTTGAAAACGTGTACCTGCACATCCAGGCCCAGCAGGCGCTCATCGCCGCCCTCGCCGAAAGCGGCCGGCTGGACGCAGCGTGGCGCGAGTGCCTGGACCTGAAATCGCTGCTCACCGACCACGTGGACGACGACACCGCGGGCAAGGCCTACTGGGTGATCGGCAACGTCGCCTTCCTCACCAACCGGGTCACCGAGGGCAGCGAATACCACGACCTCGCAGCCGAAAGGCTCTCCCCTTCCCGCGACGTGGACCTCTGGGCCCGTTTCAACCGCGGCTCCGCGGAAATGCGCCTTCACGCCCAGCTCAGCAATGCCGCCACCCTCCGCTGCATCGAACGCGCCGAACTTGCCACGGAAGTAGTGGGCGGCAGCGAGCGCGACATGCTGGAGATGTCCCTGGTCCGTGCCCACTGGTACTACCTCACCGGCGACATGGATTCCGCGATCAACATCCTGGCGCCCCTCCGCGACAAGTTCCCCGTCCTCGCCAGCCAGACGGCGGCGGAGGCGTCGTTCGTCCTGGGCAAGGCCATGATGGCCCAGGGAAACGACACCGAATCCCTGCAGATCCTTGACGAGGCGGTTACGCTGTTCGATACGGCTGCCGCGACGGAGCGGAGCGCCATGGTGCGGGATTATCTCGCTTCCATCAGACGTCAGCCGAGGTTTCTTCAGGGGGGGTAAGTGTCAGAAGCAACCATGGTTCCCGGTGCAGTGCCGGAGATGCCGGCCGCGGCGGACGTACTGCCTGTGGCCTGCGTCGTCTGCACCGTGTTGCCTGAGCTGGCCGTCAAGGCCGTGCTGCCCTCCGGTGCGGACCTGGACGAGACGGCAGCCGCCCAGTTGCGCGAGCAGCTCGGTGACCTTGCCGGGGACCGTCGGGTCGCTGTCGTCCTTCACGTAACCGGGGTTGCGTCCGTGAGCCGCGACGCGCGTGCGGCCTACGCGGCCATTTCTTCAGTGTCTGCCTGGGCGATCGTCGGCGAATCTCCGGTGGACCGGCTGCTGGGGCATTTCCTGCTCGGCGCCGAATTCGGGTCTGCCCGGGCAAAGTACTTCACCTCGGACCACGAAGCCCTCCACTGGTTGGCCCGCATGGACAAGGCGTAATGGCGGCGATGTTTAGTAACGCCGATCCCCGGCTGGGGCAGCTCCTGGACGGTATCGTCCGCCTCGCCTCGGGAGAGCTCCATTCGCGCATTGAAATTTCCGAGGCGAGGGACGAGCTCGATGCCGTGATCATGGGCACCAACCTGCTCGCCGAGGACCTCCAGATCATCTATCAGGAGCTGGAGCAACGGGTGGAATCACGCACCCGGATGCTCAACGCGGCGCATCGGGAGCTCCAGCATATGGCCCTCACCGATCCCCTGACGGGACTCTACAACCGCTCCGCGCTGGTCAGCGCCGTTAACGAGGCCCAGGCGGAAGCGTCCGACGGCGGCCTGCCGCCCGCGCTGCTGCTGCTGGACCTTGATGCCTTCAAAAGTATCAATGACTCGCTGGGCCACTCGATGGGCGACAAGGTGCTGGCCGGTGTAGCGTCGCGGATCCGCGCGTGCGTCCGTGACGGCGACATGGTGGCCCGCTTGGGCGGCGACGAATTTGCGGTCCTCCTTCCCGCCACCACCCCCGCCCAGGCCGCTTCTGTGGGCAACAGGATCCTGGATTCCCTGAACGGAACCATGGACGTGGACGGCAAGAGCATCCGGTGCGGGGCGAGCCTGGGCCTACGGATTGCCGACCGCGGAGAGACGTCCGAGCAGCTCCTGGTGGAGGCCGATATCGCGATGTACGCCTCCAAAGCGGACGGCCGCAACAAACTGCGGGTGTTCGAGCCCGCCATGCTGCACGCCCGGCAGCTCCGGAACCAGCTGGTGGGGGAATTGCGCGCAGCCATCTCCGGCTCGCAGCTGGTGCTGTTCTACCAGCCGGTCATCGAACTTGCCACCGGCCGGATCGAGGGCGTTGAGGCCCTGGTCCGCTGGCAGCATCCCACGCGCGGCCTCATCATGCCGGACGAGTTCATCCCCATCGCCGAAGAAACGGGTCTGATCTCCGATCTGGGCAACTGGGTGCTCAAGGCGTCGGTGGAGCAGCTGCGGCGCTGGCGGAAAGCTCCCGAAACCAGCCGGCACGACTTCTCCATGCGGATCAATATCTCTGCCGCCGACCTCCAGCGCCTCGAGTTCATCGAAGACGTCCGTGACGCCCTCACTTCAAGCGGGCTGGATCCCGGGCTGCTGGTCCTGGAACTGACAGAGAGCGCCATCATCCAGGGCAACGAACTCGACCGCTACACGCTGGCCAGCCTCCGCAAGCTCGGCGTGGGCCTCGAGATCGACGACTTCGGCACCGGCTATTCCTCCATCAGCTACCTGCGCCGGCTGCCGGTGGACCGGGTCAAGGTGGACCGGACCCTTCTCACCGCCCTGGGCAGCGACCCCGCCCAGCCTGCACTGATCGCGGCCATCCTCCAGCTCATTCGGGCCTGCGGGCTCGAAGCCGTGTGGGAGGGTGTCGAGAACGCGGCACAGGCCGAGCACCTGAGGAGCACCGGCTGCATCAGCGGGCAGGGCTACTACTTCAGCCGCCCGCTGCCCGAGGCCGCATTCACCGAGCGGCTGGCCCAGCAGGACGTCTGGCCCGCGTAATTTGCATGGGCTGCTCCCCAGGCGCCGTTTCGCCGTTGCGGCTGGCCCAGTCGTCCTCGAGAACGGCGTAGATCAGCTCGGTGGACCAGGCTCCCTTGTAGTGCCAGTTGTCCACGAGGGTGGCTTCGAGCCGCATCCCCAGCCGTTCGCAGATCCCCGCAGACCCGGTGTTAAGCGCGTCCAGTTTCGCATCGATCCGGTGGAACCCGAGTTCCCCGAAGCCGAGTTTGAGCAACGCCTGGGCGGCTTCGGTGGCATACCCCTGGCCACGGGCCTCCGGGGCCATGATCCAGCCGATCTCGGCCTGCCCCACGCCCGGCAGCCACTTGAGCACCACCTCGCCGAGCAGGCCGGCATCGTCCTGGGAATCAACGGCAAGGCAGATCCAGTCGCCCTCCTTCTCGAAGACGAAGTTGGCGTACCGGCCAAGGGTCTCCATGGATTGCGTGTAGGTTTTGGCCTCCCGCAGCAGGAACCGCGCGGTTTCCGGCAGCGACTGGTAGGCGTGGAAGGCGTCCAGGTCCGAGGCCTCGAACCGGCGAAGGATCAGCCGCTCGGTGAGGATGGGCAGGCGGATGTCAGGCATGGTTCGAGGGTACGCCCCATCCGGAGTAGGTCATTGGCCAAACGTGGGCGTTTTCGGAGCCCGCCAAGCGGCCACTTTTGGCAAATGGTTGCGGCCGGCGGACTGCGCCGGGCTCAAGCGGCGGATACGGCGGCGGCCGTGGCCTCTGCGATCGCGCGCTCCTCGTCCGTGGGGACCACGAGCACGGGGATGGCCGAAGCGGCGGTGGAAATCACCCGCGGTTCCTTGGACCGCTCGCTGTTCAGCCCGGCGTCGAGCTGGATGCCCAGCGCGCCCAGCCGCTCCCCCACGAGGGCACGGAATTGGTGCGAGTTCTCGCCGATCCCCGCAGTGAACACGAGGGCCTTCGCTCCGCCCACGGCCACGTGGTAGCCGCCGATGTACTTGGCCAGCCTGTAGGACGTGACCGCGAGCGCCATGGCGGCCTTGGCATCGCCGGCTTCGGAGGCTTCCACCACCGAGCGCATGTCGTTGTTCCCGGCCAGGCCCTTGAGCCCGGATTCGCGGTTGAGCATGGAGTCGAGATCCTCGGCATTCCAGCCGGTGCGGGCCAAGAACACCAGGATGGAGGGGTCCAGGTCGCCCGAGCGGGTGCCCATCACGAGGCCTTCCAGGGGCGTGAAACCCATGGACGTGTCCACGGACTTGCCGCCCCGGATCGCGGTGACCGAGGCGCCGTTGCCGAGGTGGGCGATCACGCCGTCGAACTCGTCCACCGGAACATCCAGCAGCGCGGCGGCCTGGTGTGTGACGTATTCGTGCGAGGTGCCGTGGAAGCCGTAGCGGCGGATGCCGTGGTTGGTGTAGAGCTCGTCCGGCACGGCGTAGCGCCAGGCGTGCTCGGGCAGGCTGCGGTGGAAGGCGGTGTCGAACACGGCCACCTGCGGCATGTCCGGCCATTTCTTGGCGATGGCGCGGATGCCGAGCACGTTGGCGGGGTTGTGCAGCGGGGCCAGCGGGTTGAGCCGCTCGATGGCGCGGGTAATCTCGTTGTCGATCAGCACCGGCTCGCCGAACCGCTCCCCGCCGTGCACCACCCGGTGCCCCACGGCGTCCAGCGCACGGTCACCGAGCACCCCGTGGATGGCCGCATCCACCTGCTCCAAGGCCTCGGCGTGGTCCGCCGGGCCCACCACCTCGCCGTCGCCCTGGCCGCCGTTGGACATCCCGATCCTCTCGATCAGCCCCTCGGTGAGGATGCTGCCGGCGGCGACGTCGCGCACCTGGTACTTGAGCGAGGACGAGCCGGAGTTGATGACGAGCACGAGCATGGGGCCTCCTAAGCCTTGGCTGCTGCGGACGGGACGGTTTCTGCTGTACGTTCGGGCGTCTGGGCCTGGATCGCCGTGATGGCCACCGTGTTCACGATGTCCTCCACCGTGCAGCCGCGGGACAGGTCGTTGACCGGCTTCCGCAGACCCTGCAGGACGGGCCCGACGGCGACAGCACCGGAGCTCTGCTGGACCGCCTTGTACGTGTTGTTGCCGGTGTTGAGGTCGGGGAAGATGAACACTGTGGCCTGCCCGGCGACGGACGAGCCCGGCATCTTGGACTCGGCGATCGCGGCGTCCACGGCGGCGTCGTACTGGATGGGACCTTCGACGGCGAGGTCCGGGCGGCGGTCGCGGACCAGTTCGGTGGCCTGCCGTACTTCCTCCACCGCCTCGCCGGACCCGGAGCCGCCGGTGGAGTAGGACAGCATGGCCACCCGCGGCTCGACGCCGAACTGGGCCGCCGTCTCGGCCGAGGCAAGCGCGATGTCCGCCAACTGCTCCACGTTGGGGTCAGGGTTCACGGCGCAGTCGCCGTACACCAGCACGCGGTCCGCCATGAGCATGAGGAACACCGAGGAGACGATCTTCACGCCGTCCCGGGTCTTCACGAACTCCAGCGCAGGCCGGATGGTGTGCGCCGTGGTGTGCGCCGCGCCGGAGACCATGCCGTCCACCACACCCAGCTGGACCATCATGGTGCCGAAGTAGCTTTCGTCCTGCATGACCTCCAGGGCACGGGCCAGGTCAACGCCCTTGTGAGCCCGCAGTTCCGCGTACTTGGCGGCGAACTCCTGGCGGAGGTCCGAGGTGGCCGGGTCCACGATGTTGATGCCGGACAAGTCGATGCCCCGGCTGGCCGCAAGCTCCCGGATGTCGGCTTCGCGGCCCAGCAGCGTGAGGTCGCAGACGTCCCGGCGGTGCAGGATCTCGGCGGCCCGCAGGATGCGCACATCCTTGCCCTCTGGGAGGACAATGTGGCGGCGCTGGGACCTGGCCCGCTCGATGAGGTCGTGCAGGAACCGGAGGGGCGTCATGCGTTCCGCCCGGGGCAGGTGCAGCCGTTCAAGGATCTCGGCTTCATCCACCCGACGGGACCACAGGCCCAGTGCCGAGGCCACCTTCCGGCGGTGCCCGCTCCAGATCTCGCTGCGAACCTCGGACACGCGGCGGGCAGTGGTGTAGGTGTCGTCCGTCGTGGCGAACACCGGGAACGGCGCCGACGCAAGCAGGGGGTAGATGTTGGCATCCGGGGCCAGGCCGCCGGTGAGGATCAGCCCGGACGGCACCGGGAATTCCGGGGAGAACGACGACGCCAGGCAGGCCACCATCACGTCCGCCCGGTCCCCCGGCACGATCACCAGCGCGCCGTCGTCCAGCACGTTCAGGAAGTTGCCCACGTTCATGGCGGCGACCTTCACGTCCCTGACGTCGCGCTCCATGTCCGCACGGCCGGCGATCTGCCGGATCCCCAGCGCGGCGCCCACTTCGCCGGTGGTGGGCCGGGCGATGTCATCGAGCTCCGGGAAGATATACACCGGCCGGCCGGACGCGCCGCGCTTCACGGCGGCAGCGATCGCGTCCACGGCCGCCGGATCCGCGCGGTTCACCATGATGGCCAACAGGGAGCAGTTCTCCGCCGCCAACTCCTTGCGGGCAACGTCGACGGCGGCCGCCGCCTCCGCGGCGCTCCGCCCCTTTGCGCCCACCACGGCAACCATGGGGGCGGCGAGATTGTTGGCGAGGCGTGCGTTGAGGTCGAATTCGACGGCGGCGTCGTGGCCTGTGAGGTCCGTCCCCTCCACGATGATCACGTCGCAATGCCGGCCCATCTCGGCGAAGATCTCCACGCAGCGGGCATCGATGTCCTCGCGCTTGCCCTCGGCGAGCAGGCCGCGGACTTCTGCGAAGGTCAGGCCGCCGCGGCAGCGCTGGTCGTCGAGGTTGAAGCGGGACTTCATGAGCGCCACCATGGGATCCGCACCGGGGTCGTCGCCGTGGACCACGGGCTTGAAGAAACCAATCCGGTCCGCGTGCCGGTGGAGAGTGTCCGCCAGGCCCAGCGCTATGAGCGACTTGCCCGAACCCGGGGTGGTCGCACTGACATAAATCCCTTTGGCCATGATCAAGTCCTCTGGTTGGAAGGTCCTGCGTGGGGCGTACTGCCTTCCATACTTTCACTTGTTCCCGCGCTTTCGGGAGCAGACAATGGTGTTGGTGGCCACATGGTGTTGATTGCCACGTCGGCGTGCACACGCAATTTCAGGACCCCGGGCGGGCCAGCGCCGCGAGGCTCCTTCATAACCGGCGATTCCGAATGACAGTACTGCTGATGAACTCTCCTGGTCCCCGCGCTGCTCCCGCGTCCCTCATCAATCGGCATCCCGTGACGGCCTTCCTGGTCATCGCCATCACGCTCTCCTGGGCCGCCCAGATAGGGTCCATCGTGCTGATCGGGAACATCCTCCCGGGAATCCTCGCGGAACTGCTGATCCTGCTGGGCACTGCCGTCCTCGTCACTGCAGCGGCTGACGGCAGGCCGGGCGTCCGCACCCTGTTCCGTCAGGCCGTCCGATGGCGGGTGCGTGCCGGCTGGTACGTGGCGGCGCTGCTTGCCCTTCCCGCGCTGACCATGCTGATTGCCGCGGCCACCGGAACCTTCCACCAGCCCGCCGACGGCTGGGCGCCGCTGGTAGGCAGCTATCTGTTGAACACCGTGGTCACCGGGGCCTTCCTCGGCAATATCTGGGAGGAGCTGGCGTGGACTGGCGTGGTGCAGCGCCGGCTGATGGAGCGGCACGGACTGATCGTCTCCGCCCTGCTCACCGCCTTCCCGTTCGCCCTCATTCACGTCCCCTTCGCCTTCGCCGAAAAGGGTTTCGCGGGCACACCCTGGGCCGACGCGGCGGCCTACTGGGCGGTGCTGTTCCTGTTCGCCCCGTTCTTCCGCGCTCTGCTGGGCATGGCGTACGTGGGGACGGGTGGCAGCCTGCTGATCGTGGGGCTGCTGCACGCGTCCTTCAACGCCTCGGCGTCGGCCAAGCTGTACGTGTTCGACGGCGAATGGCAGCAGATTGCCGCCGTGGCCGTCCTGCTCGGGGTACTGGCGGCGCTCCGCGGCTTCCGTGCGAAGCGCCCCGCACAAGGCCCGCGCAAACGAACACTTCAGCCCCCGCCCGAGGCCGCGCGGAAGCCACCGGAGGAGGCCGGTCGTGGCTCACCTCCCGCAAGCTAACGGGCACGGACCGGCCCGGTTTGCCGGGCAGGCCTGGCGAGCATTGAACAGCCGGCGCTCCTGGCCGGCCCGCCGGCGGCTCAGGCTTTTCTTCGTGCTGGCCTTCGTCATTTCGTGGTGGGCGTGGCCGCTGACCCTGCTTAATCCCGAGAGCTCCCCGCTTGTCCCGTTCGGACCCGCGCTTGCTGCTGTCCTGGTGGCCGTCGTCTCCGGGGGAAAAGACGGCCTGCTGCGCCTCCTGTGGCGACTGGCGGGCTGGCGAGTGCCCGGGCGCTGGTACGTGGTGGCGCTGGGACTGCCGTGCCTGCTGGTGGTGGCCGCGGCAGCACTAACTGTGGCCGGCGGCGCGCCGATCCCGGGCTTTGCGCCGAATCCGGGCTGGTTCATGCTGATCGGCACCTTCGCGTCGACTCTGGTGATCGTGGGCCTCTTCGAGGAGCTGGGCTGGCGCGGCTACGCCCTTCCCCTGATGCAGCGGAACCACACCGCCCTCGCCGCAGCTCTACTCCTCGGCGCCGTGTGGGCGGCCTGGCATCTGCCGGAGCTCGTGTCCGACCCTACCGGGCAGCGCCCGCCTCTTCCGTTTCTGCTCATGGTGATCGCCCAGTCCGTGCTGCTGACATGGATCTACAACAGCACGTCCTCCAGCAAAACCCGTCTCACGACGGAGCCGGGCTACTCAGCCGGCCCTGGAGGCGTGCCGCTCTGCATGGTCTTCCATGCCGCGTTCAATACGTCCGGCGCGCTGGTGCTGCCGGCCCTGGCAGGTCCCCATTACCTCACGCTCTGGTGGACTCTGGCGCTGCTCCATGTCCTTGCCGCACTCGTGGTTATCGCCTATGCGGGGCCCTCCCGACTGGTCCGCACTCTTGACACGGAGGCCTCCCATGGGATTACCTAATGAACATTCGGTAAATAAAGCTGGAGGCAATGACGCATGGCTGGAACAACCATTTCCGGGCTAACCCACCCGGTTCTTGAAAACGACTACGCCTCTGAGTGGATGGGCATTGAGGTCCTTGCCCTGGGCGACGGTCATGCGACCATCCGCATGACGCTCCGGCAGGAAATGCTCAACGGCTTCGGCATGGCGCACGGCGGAATGATCTTCGCCTTCGCGGACTCCGCCTTTGCCCTCGCCTGCAACCCTGCCACCCCGGCCCCAAGCTCCGCTGGGACACCCGCCAACACAGCCGGCACAGCCGGCGCCGCAGCGGACAGCATCACTGTTGCGTCCGGCGTCGATATCAATTTCCTCAAGCCGGCCTTCCAGGGCCAGGTGATCACCGCCGTCGCCGACCGCCGCTCCATCGCGGGCCGCAGCGGACTGTACGACATCCAGATCTTCGCCGCCGATCCCGGCTCCCCGCTGCCGGGCGAGCTCATTGCCGAGTTCCGCGGGCGCAGCCGCACCATCCCCAAGAAGAGGAATTAACCATGACCCTCCACGCCACTGAACCCAACGCCGCTTCCTCCACGGCCGCGGTGTCCGCAACTGACGCTGTCCTCGACCCCGAAGAGACCATGTCCCGGGACCAGATCGAAGCGCTCCAGCTCGGCCGCCTGCAGCACACCGTGGCGTACGCCTACGACCGCGTGCCGCTGTACAAGCGCAAGTTCGACGACGCCGGCATCCACCCCACGGACCTCCGCGAACTGTCAGACCTCGGCAACTTCCCCTTCACCACCAAGGAGGACCTGCGCCAGGAGTACCCGTTCGGCATGTTCGCCGTGCCGCAGAGCGAAGTGGCCCGCGTGCACGCAAGCTCGGGCACCACCGGCCGGCCCACCGTCGTCGGCTACACCAAGAAGGACCTGGCCGACTGGGCCAAGCTCGTGGCCCGCTGCCTCCGCGCCTCCGGCGTCCGGCCAGGCATGAAGGTCCACAATGCCTACGGCTACGGCCTCTTCACCGGCGGCCTGGGCGCGCACGCCGGCGCCGAAGCCCTCGGCTGCACCGTCATTCCGATGTCCGGCGGGCAGACCGAGCGCCAGATCCAGCTCATCCAGGACTTTGAGCCGGATGTCATCCTGGCCACGCCCACGTACCTGCTCACCATCGCAGACGCCATGGCGCACATGGGCATCGACCCCACCTCGACCTCACTGAAGTATGCCGTGCTCGGTGCGGAACCGTGGACGCAGGAGATGCGGCACGAACTGGAAGTCGCCATGAACATCAAGGCCTGTGACATCTACGGGCTCTCGGAGGTCATGGGCCCGGGCGTGGCCGGTGAATGCGTGGAGACGCAGGACGGCAGCCATATCTGGGAGGACCACTTCCGTCCGGAAATCATCGACCCCTTCAACCCCGCGCCCGGCAAGGAGAATGTACTTGGCGACGGCGAGCACGGCGAACTCGTCTTCACCTCGCTCACCAAGGAAGCGCTGCCGATCATCCGGTACCGCACCAAGGACCTCACCCGCCTGCTCCCCGGCACTGCCCGCCCGGGACACCGAAGGATGGGCCGCATCACGGGCCGTAGCGACGACATGATCATCCTCCGCGGCGTGAACCTGTTCCCGTCCCAGATCGAGGAAATCGCCCTGCGCATCCCCGAGCTCAGCCCGCACTTCCAGCTGGAACTGACGCGCCCCGAGGGCCAGCGCATGGACCAGCTGACCGTGAAGATTGAGCGCCGCGACAACGTCACCACGGAGCAAAGCACGACGGCGGCCCGCGTCCTGCGCGAGCAGATCAAGATCCATGTGGGTTCTTCGTGCACGGTGGCCGTGGTGGATCCGGGTTCGCTGGAGCGTTCGAACGGCAAGCTGCGCCGGATTTACGACATGCGCCCGAAGGGGTAAGCCTCCGTGCTGCCCGGCTAGCATGCATCCGTCCCCGGTACCCGGGGCCCGTCTGCGCGACGAACCCCGGCCGAGCGGTTTACCGCCGGCGGCAGGCGGCCCTCAGGGTGTGATCTCCCAGCCGAACATCATGGCGTGGTCCTCGTGCGCCAGGTTGTGGCAGTGCGCCACGTATGGCCCGGTGAAGTCCCGGAATCCCCGGTAGATGATCACCGACTCGCCAGGATCAAGCGCTGTCAGGTCTTCCTTCGAGGCGTCATCGGGATGTCCTGGATCTCCTGCACGGGTCACGTCCTTGCCATTGCGCATGACCGTCCGGTGCTCCTCCATGTGCAGGTGGAACGGGTGCACCCAGCCGCCGCCGCCGTTGCGGACCTCCCAAAGGTTGAAGCTGCCCTTCTTTTGCTGGGCCAGGGGCGAACGGCCCGCCCTGTTCTTCAGGCTCGTCGCCACCCTGGCAGGGTCGAAGGGCGTGCCGTTGATGAGCCACTCGGTCTCCCCGCCCGCGCTGCCGCGCTTCACCTCGAAGATCAGCCGGTTATCCAGCATGGTCTGCCAGTTGCTCGGCAGCGGCGGTAGGTCACGCATCTTGGTCGGAATAACGCTGTCATCCGGCGCATCGTCACCGATCACGAACTTGAGCACCGGGACCTTGTAGTTCGGGTCGGGCGCGAACCGGGACGAGTTGGACCACATCCGCCCGTTGGGCATCTTCATGACGTTGGTCAGGTAGATGACGTCGCCTTTGGTGGTGGGCGTGCCGTCCTGGTAGCGGCTGAAATCGATGACCACCTCGCGGCGCTTCGCGGGCCACAGCTCGAAGGAGCTGCGCTTGACCGGGAACGGCAGGAGCCCGCCGTCGGAGGCAATCTGGGTGAACTCCATGCACTGCTGCGCGTCCGGGATCCGGTACTGGCCCTGTAGCTCGTCATCCTCGTAGCCAAGCGACGCCGACGACTTGGGTCCCTTGGTGGAGCTCATCAGTTTGAACTCGTAGATCCGCGCAATGGAGGCGTCCAGGAACCGGAAACGGTACTTGCGCCGCTTCACTTCCATCACCGGGCTGGCCGTGCCGTTGACGGTGAAGATGTCGCCCACAAACCCGTGACTGGGGAAGTGCTTGTAGAAGGTCTTGCCCCACCACTCCGGGTGCTTCGCCGGGTTCTTCGCGGCCGGGAACTCGCCCTGCACATCGTGGATGTCCTTGTGCGTGGTCACGCCGTCGTCGAGCCGGCAGTCGTAGAAGGCGAGCGGGATGTCGTATTTGACGTCGAAGGACCCGTCCGGTTTGTTCGTGCGGACCCCGGGCAGCCGCAGTCCCCGCCGCTCGTCCCCCATGTCCGTGCCGTTCTTCGGGTCATAGATGGGGTACAGGCCCACCAAGCCCTTGTACACGTTCGAGCCCGTGTGGTCCATCGTGTGGTCGTGGAACCAGAAGAAACTCTGCTTTTCGCGGTCATCATTGCCGGCCGGCCGGTTCAGGTACAGGTTGTCGACGAACATCTGCGGCCTGAAGCCTGGGTGCCGCGGCCCGGACACCATCGAGTAGTGCGGGTTGCCGTCGCTCTCCGGCGCGGTGTGGCCGTTGTGCAGGTGGGTCAGGAAGGACAAGTCCGGGGAACCGAAGTCCTGGCGGTCCAGGTTCAGCGGGTTCTCATCAAGGTGGTTCTCGAAGCGGACAAGGACCGGCCTGCCGTATTCCGCGTTGATCATGGGCCCCGGAAAGGTCCCGTTGAAGCTGTAGATCGTGCTGAGCGGCAAGGTCCGTTTGGTGCCCGCGGGGAAGGTCCTGCGGGATGAATCGAACGAGACCGTCGGGCGGCCGTCCGAGTCAATCGGCAGGACTTGGGACGCGGTGAACGCGTGAGTCCGAACCAGCACGTCGATCTTGTAGACGATCGGGTCCGGCTCGCCGAATTGGCTCGGCCAGACCTGGTGCTGCTCATTGCGCAAGGAGTTCTGCTGGCCCGGTCCCGGTCCCGGCGGATTTCGCCAGGCGGTGAACACCGATTTCGGGACCGGGGCCAGCGCCTTCGGGATCGGCAGCGGGTCGCTGAACGGCGAGATGATCAGCGGGCTCGTGGGGAACTTTTCAATGTAGAAAATTACGTCACCAAGCGCTGTGGACGTGGCGGCGAAGGCGCCGTCAGCCGAAAGCAGTCCCCTCCGGGCCAGCAGCGGACTGGCCCAGGCCTGTGCGGCCACGAGTGCCGCTCCGGCTCCTCCGGCGGCACCTAAGCGGAGAAGTGCGCGGCGTGCGAGCCCGCGGGTGTTTGCAGATTCTTCAGACATGGTCTGCGCCTCCTTGGCGTGGGGGCGCAACCCAACTCAGCCGCCCCGGTCGTCATGTGTGGTTACGAGACCGAATCTTGACCACGAGGACCTCCTTGTCCTCTGTGGATCAGCTTTTCTGCGGCGATTCCCCTGGCGACAACTGTGGGTTTGCAACCTTACGAAAAGCTGGTGCTCTTTTGGTGCAGACCCTCCGATCTGGCGGTCTGGCGATCGGCCGAACTCGGGACCCGCGCGAACATGCGGGTTGTCCAGCGCATTTTGTTTTCGCCCGTGCTTGGATTACCGAACGTTCATGAGAAAATAGCCGGTATGCCCAGTACAGCAGCACCCACAAAGCGCGGCCGCCCCGGATACGACCAGCAATCAGTGCTGCTGATCGCCGTCGACGTCTTCAACCGTCACGGCTACGATGCCACGTCCATGGGCATCCTCGCCGAGAACCTGGGCATCTCAAAGTCCGCAATTTACCACCACGTGCCATCCAAGGGCGATCTCCTGAAGCTTGCCCTGGACCACGCCCTCGGCGGCCTCGAGGCCATCCTGGACGAACCGGGGGCCACTTCGGGCGCCGCCGATGCGCGCCTGGAGTTCGTGCTGCGCCAGACCATTGCCGTCCTGGTGGACCGCCTGCCGTTCGTCACGCTGCTACTCCGGCTGCGCGGCAACACGGACATCGAGCGGAACGCCATGGAACGCCGGCGGGCCTTTGACCACAAAGTGGCTGGCCTGATTTCCGCGGCCCGGGACGAGGGATCGCTGCGCCAGGACATCGATCCCCGCACCGTGACCCGGCTGCTGTTCGGCACCATTAACTCGATCGTGGAATGGTACAAGCCGGGCGGCTCGCTTTCGCCGGAAAAGCTCGCCGACGACGTCATCACCATGGCGTTCGACGGCCTCCACGCCAAGGCCTGACGCCGGGCAACGAAATAGCCGTTGACGCCGGCTCGCCGCCGCGCCCACGCTAAAGGCATGGCCACCAAGGTATCCGAAGTCCTCTTCGCCGTCTTTCCCGAGTTGCGCTACCAGCCCACCACCAAAAGGGTCCGCGCGGGCATTGACGGAAGTCCCGTCGTCGACACCCAGGACGCGCTCCTGGTGTGGGAGCCGAAGCGCGTCACCCCGGTGTATGCCGTTCCGGAGAAGGACCTCCTGGCCAGGCTCCGGCGCCCCGAATCGGAGGACGGCACCGTCGAGGAACACCCGTTTGCCTGGTCATCCAGCGGGCAGACAGGGCTGGATCCGCGGACGGGGTTCCGGCGGCACACCACCCCGGGTGAGGAGCTGGACGTCATAGCATCGGCGTACATGCTCCCCCGCGCCGCTTTCCGCCCGTCCGATCCCGACCTCGACGGCTACGTGGTGCTGGATTTTGCGGCATTCCACTGGCTGGAGGACCAAGAGGAAATTATCGGCCACCCCCGCGACCCCTTCCACCGGGTGGATATACGGGCCACGCTCCGGCGCGTGGAAATATCGCTCGACGGCGTGAAACTCGCCGACACGGTCGGCGCCCAGCTGCTGTATGAAACCATGCTGCCGGTCCGCTACTACCTCCCGCCGGCGGACGTCCGGCTGGACCTGCTGGATGCCAGCCCGCACAGGACTGTCTGCCCGTACAAGGGTGAGGCGAAGTACTGGAGCTTCCCGGAGTCGGACCGCGGCAAGAACGTGGCCTGGGCCTACGATTCACGGTTCATCGACGCCAGCCAGATCCACGGGCTGGTCTGCTTCTTCAACGAGCGCGTGGATGTTGCTGTCGATGGCGAACTGCAGGAGCACCCGGTCACGCCCTGGTCCTGAAACCCAACCCTCTCTCACATCCTGCGCCCAAAAACCGAACCCTCCCTCACATCCTGCGCCCAAAAACCGAACCCTCCCGCACATCCTGCGCCCAAAAAGGGAACCCTCCCTCACTGGGTGAGGAAGGGTTCGGAAAAGCTGCGAACGGTGTGGGGGAACGGTCAGAGCTGATATTCAGCCTGGGTGCCGAGCCTCTCGTGAACGCAGAGGATGTTGTTTTCGGTGTCCATGAACCAGGCGCACTTCTCGGCGTCTGTTGAACAGATATGGTTCTCGGTCTTGAGATCCGGGAGGTCATAGTCCTGGAACCGAACGCCCTTGGACTCCATGTCCTGGACGGTCCGTTCAATGTCACTAACCTCGAAACTCAAGGTGGTGTGATCAGAGTGTTTGCCGTCTCTGACCTCCATCAGCTGCAGCATCGGGCCGCCTTCGCTGCCGAACAATTCGCTTCCGTCATCTGCCAAGCCGCGATGAGGGAGTCCGAGTGTTTCCGCGTAGAAACGACGGGCGCGCTCTCTGTCATCGACGGGCAGGACGGTTGTGGCTGTGTTTAGTACTAGGGTCATTTCGCCACCTCCTACGGAGGACATTTTACGCCCGGCTGCCCGCGAAAGATCTCACGAAAACCCGGCGGGAACCGCTCCAGACGGCCTAAACGCTCTCTCACATCCGACAAGAAAATCCCAACGCTCTCTCACATCCCGCAGCCCAACCCCCAACGCTCTCTCACTTGGGTGAGAGAGCGCCCCGGAAAAACCGACACGACGTGAGAGAGCGCCCCGGAAAAACCGACAGGACGTGAGAGAGCGTCCGGAAAGCCGGCGCTACTTCTCCACCGGCCTACTTCTCCACGAGGGTGAGGACGTCGTAGGTGGCCACGATTTCGTCGTTCTGGTTGGTCAGGACGGCGTCCCAGGCCACCTCGCCGTATTCGTCGGTCTCGCGAGGCGTGATCTTCTTTGCCGTGAGTGTGACGCGGATGGAGTCCCCGGCGGCCACGGGCGTGATGAAGCGCAGGTTCTCCAAGCCGTAGTTGGCCAGCACCGGGCCCGGCGCGGGCTCCACGAACAGCCCTGCGGCCCAGCTCAGCAGCAGGTAGCCGTGCGCCACGATGCCCGGGAAGAACGGGTTCGCTTCCGCGGCCTCCTGGTTGGTGTGGGCGTAGAAAGTATCGCCCGTGGAATTCGCGAAGGCCGTGATGTCCTCCAGCGAAACCTCGCGCAAACCGGAGCGGACGGCGTCGCCGATCCGCAGGGTTTCAAGCGACTTGCGGAACGGGTGGGTGCCCTCCGTTTCAACGGTGAAGTTGCGGTCCGCTCCGGTGTGCCAGACGCCCGTCACGGCGGTCAGCATGTTGGGCGAACCTTGGATGGCGGTGCGCTGCATGTGGTGCATCACGGAGCGGATGCCGCCCAGTTCCTCGCCACCGCCGGCGCGGCCCGGCCCGCCGTGCACCAGATGCGGCACGGGAGAGCCGTGACCCGTGGAGCTGCGCGCGTCCTCACGGTTCAGCATCAGCACACGGCCGTGGTGGGCCGCGATGCCAGTGACCAGTTCCCGGGCCACAGCCGGATCATTGGTGCAGACCGAGGCGACGAGGGAGCCGCCGCCGCGGGCGGCGAGCCGGACGGCGTCGGGAAGGTCCTTGTACCCGATCACTGACGCAACCGGGCCGAACGCCTCCAGCGAGTGGACCTGTTCCGCCTCGGCATCGGCCCAGCTGAGCACCACCGGGGACATGAAGGCACCGCTGTCGACGACGCCCGTGGCACCGTCAGCGTTGGTGACCGACGGCGAATCGAGCGTTCCGTACGCAAGCTCACCGCCGGCGTCGAGCATGGACTGCACGGCGGCGCGGACGTCGGCGAGCTGCTCCAGCGAGGCGAGCGCGCCCATCGTGACACCTTCGGCGCGCGGGTCCCCGAGCACGACGCGCTGATCGACACGGGCGCCGATGGCGGAAATGACGGCGGGCACCAGCTCCTGCGGGACGATCGCGCGGCGGATCGAGGTGCACTTCTGGCCGGCCTTGACGGTCATTTCGGTGACCACGGACTTGACGAAGGCGTCGAACTCCGGGGTTCCTTCGACGGCGTCGGTGCCGAGGATGGCGGCGTTGAGGGAGTCGGTCTCGGAGGTGAAGCGGACGCCGCCCTCGACCACGTTCCGGTGTGACTTCAGGGACTGGGCGGTGGACGCGGAGCCGGTGAAGGCCACGAGGTCGCGGTAGTCCAACACGTCCAGCAGTCCGCGGACCGAGCCTGAGATGAGCTGCAGCGAGCCCTTGGGCAGGATGTTGGATTCGATGATCGCCTTCACCACGGCCGCGGCAACATAGCCGGTGGGAGTGGCGGGCTTGACGATGGTGGGCACGCCGGCGATGAACGCGGGGGCGAGCTTTTCCAACATGCCCCACACAGGGAAGTTGAAAGCGTTGATCTGGACGGCGACGCCCGGAATCCGCGTGTAGATGTGCTCCCCCGCGAACGAGCCGTCCTTGGACAGCACCTCCATGGGTCCGTCCACCACAACCTGCGAGTTGGGGAGTTCGCGCCGGCCCTTGGAGCCGAAGGTGAACAGCACGCCGATTCCGCCGTCGATGTCGATCATCGAGTCGATCTTGGTGGCGCCGGTCTGCGCCGAGAACGTGTAGAAGTGCTCGCGGCGGGCGTTCAGGTACTGCGCGAGCTCCTTGAGCTTGAGAGCCCGCTGGTGGAAGGTCAGCTTGCCGAGTTCCGTCTGGCCGGTGGTGCGTCCGTAATCCACGACGGCGGCCAAGTCCAGTCCGTCCGTGCTCACCTTCGCCAGGATTTCCCCGGTGCTGGCGTCACGCACGGGGACAGCGGAAGCTGCCGAACCGGCGTCGGGAGTCCACCAGGAGTCCTGCACAAAACTGGGGACGGTCTCTACTGTGTCCAGGGTGGCCTCAGGAGCGGTAGCGGTTGTGGTCATCGTTGACGGGTCCTTCCAACGCGGAACAAACAAATCCGGGCAATCCGGCAATCCGGCCAGCGCATTACTGACCGTCCGTTCGGTAATATGTCTACAGTACATGAATGTGCCCCGCTGCACACTAAGAAGCGCTGCACCCGAGCCGGGCCCCGGCAGGATCCGGCCACCGTTCTGAGGAGAGCAAATGACGCCCGAGCACCGCGACGCAGACGTGCAGACCGCCGAGACGTGGAAGATCACCCTGGGTGAACTCGACGAGAAGATGGGCGTGAAAATCATCGAGGAATCCGTGGAACGCGTGGTGGCCACGATGCCCGTGGAGGGCAACCGCCAGTCGTTCGGCCTGCTGCACGGCGGCGCATCCCTGGCTGTCGGCGAGGCCGTGGGGTCCTGGGCAGCGGTGATCCACGCCAGCACGCTGGGCAAGACGGCGGTGGGTGTTGACGTCTCCGCCACGCACCACAAGTCAGCCCGCAGCGGCCTCATCACCATCACGGCGACGCCGATCCACCTGGGCGGGACGCTCACCACCCATGAGGTGCTGATTACCAACGAGGCCGGCCAGCGGCTCTGCACGCTCCGGATCACCAACCTGCTGCTGGCCCGGAAGTCGTAGCCGCCATGTGACCGTGATTCGTCCGCCGCTAGGCTGATCAGGTGACTGAGCTTGCCAACCTGACTCCGACCCTGGCGGCAGTCGGGCTCCTCATGGTGTTGACAGCCGGGGTTCTCAAAGCCTTTAAGGTGCCGCACGGCTTCGCCCCCGCGCTCGCCATCCTTCGCGGAGCCGCGCAACTGGCAGCGGTCAGCCTGATCCTGGGAGCCGTCATTGCCAGCGGCACCTGGGTTGCCGTGGCGCTGGGCGTCATGTTCGTTGTCGCTGCCATGACTGCCACGCGCCGCCTCGGCTGGAGCTGGACCCACTTGGCAATGGTTGGCTCGTCGATGGCCGCCGGCATCATTGTTGCGCTTGCCATCGTCTTCGCCACGGGATCCATCGGTTTCACAGGGCGCTACGCCCTGGCAATCGGCGGCATCGTCATCGGAAACTCCATGACGATCGCGGCATTGGCAGGCCGACGGTTCAACGAGGCCGTAATGGACCGGTGGGACCTCGTCGAAGCCTGGCTGGCGCTGGGTGCCACTCCCCGGCAGGCGACCCGGGACATGGCGCGCGGGGCGGCGTCCTCAGCCCTCATACCGTCGATCGACCAGACGAAGACAACCGGCCTGGTCACACTGCCCGGGGCCTTCGTGGGAGCCATCTTCGGCGGGCTTTCACCGTTGGAGGCAGGGCGTTTCCAGATTGTGGTGCTGGCTTCGATCATGGCCGCCGGCTCTATCACCGCAGTGATGCTGGTGCACATGCTTGCTCCGGTCCGTGTGCGGCCCGGCGCACTACGTTGAACGCCCGGCCAACATTTGGCTCGGGGCGGCCAGGCGGTCATGCGTGGCGGAGGAGAAAACGTTGACTTTGCCATGGACGCTTTATACGCTGGCTCCTCTGGATGAGTGGCATGCGGCAGCCATCCACCCAAAGGTGGTTCTGTCTAAAAATGGTGCCTCCGTCCGGTTCCCTTTCCGGCGGCGGCCGACGTCGGCGCTAAGCCGAGTTCCGTAGTTTCCGCACCACCGCAGGCGGATGCATGAGCAAGAAATCTACAAGGGCCGCAATCCTGGCAGTTGCCGTTCTGGCAGGCGGCTTGCTGGCGGGTGTGACTACTTCCGCCTTGGCGCCGGCGACCACCAATTACTACGTCAGTGCTGCCGGCAGCGACACCAACCCGGGAACATCGAGTGGATCGCCCTGGCAATCGTTGTCCAAGGTAAACGAAGCCGACCTCAAGCCCGGCGACACAGTGAGCTTCCGCCGGGGTGATGTGTGGATCGGCATCGTGGAGGTGAGCCGCAACGGAACTGCCGGCTCAGCCATCACGCTGAAGAACTACGGAAGCGGGAGTTTGCCGACCGTCACCGGCGGCGAAGGGGGAAACTGTTTCCGGCTCAGCGGCAACTTCATCGAAGTAGACGGGCTGCGCGCCACATCCTGCGGTTACGCGGGCTTTAACGTCGCGGGCGACAACAACATCGTCAGAAGTTCGGAAGCCTCCAACAACACGGCCGGCATTAAGGTGAGTTCCGGCTCTGATTTCGGCATGTATGCCAACAACTTCCTGGCCGACAACAACGTCATGAACGTCAACACCCCGGGAACCCGTTGCGGCACGCCGCAGGCCGTTGACTGCAGTGATGATTCCGGCGCCTTCGGCGTGCTCATCAACGGTGACGACAACGAATTTTTCGGCAATACCGTGATCGGCTCCACCGCCGCCTCCTCCGACTTCGGCCGCGACGGTAGCGCCTTCGAGATCTACAACGGCAACCGCAACCTGATCCACCACAACAAGGCGATCGACAACAATGTGTTCTCGGAACTGGGACGCTCGAAGGGCACTGCCGACGGCAACACCTACCGTTACAACCTCGTCCGCGCTTCCTGCGGCCCTGACTGCGCCGAAGCCTCGGGCCTGATCGCCCGCGGAACGGGATCACCCTTCGGCCCGACCAACAACACTGTCTTTGAATTCAACACAGTCTGGCTCAACGGCAGCCATTCCCGCGGAGTAGTGTGCCACGCCACGTGCCCGTCCTCGACGGTCATCAGAGGCAACATTCTGGTGGCCAACCGCAACGCGCTTTGGTTGGATGGCTCCGGCTGGACCGAACAGGCCAACGTCATCAACGGGCCAAGCAACGTGGTGTTGGACAAGACTTCGACGACGGCCCCGGCTCTCTTCGCGAACGCACCCCAGGATCTCCGGCTGACATCAGCGAGCCCGGCCGTCGACCGGGTCGGCGGCAGTCCTTTTGGATTGGACCTGGACCGGGTGCAGGTGCCACAGAGCGGTCTCTGCGGTGGAATCGGAAGGGCCGACGCCGGCGCCTACGAATATGATTCGCCAAATTGCTAGGTCGGAACCGGCAACGGAAGTGCGCCGGTCAGGTGTGAGCCCTTTCGCCTGCCGCAGCACCGGAAGATAATCAAGATAACTGCTCTAAGCGCCATGGAGGTGGTGGATCGTGTCGGTTTATACCTTGGGGATCTGGCTCATCAAACCGGGCCATGAGGACGATTTCGTGAAGGCGTGGCAGGAGATGGCCGCACGAACGCAGACGGATTTCCCGGAAGCCAAGGGGATTCTGATGCACGACCGGGATGTGCCCAACCGTTTCATCAGCACGGGACCGTGGGACTCCCTGGAACAGATTGAACGGTGGCGGGCATCGGCCGCATTCACGGAAAGCCTCCAGTCGATCCGCGAAATAGTTGAACACTTCGAGCCTCACACACTGGACGAGGCAGCAACGATCGGCACGGCCGCGAAGTAGTCCTATCGCCTGCCGCGCCGCCGGACTGCGAGAAGCAGCAATCCGCCGAGGAGCACGGCAGCGCCTGCCACGCCGCCTGCCGCAAGCAGGCCGGACGCCCCGGTGTCGGCCAGCCTGTCCGTAGTGCTCGCCGTCGCATCCCGGGTGGCTGTGATGCCGTCAGGCAGCACAGCCACCACGGATGGCTGGGGCGCCGGCTTCAGTTCGGCGGCCCGGACAGAGCGTGCCGGCGCGGCAGGCTTGGACGGCGTGGCCGGGTTTGAAGCGGCTGGTTTCTCGACCGTACTGAAGGTGCTTGTCCCGGAGCGGCTGAAGCCGTTGATGGTCTGCGCCGAAAACTGCGTAGCGGAGGCGGGCGATGTAAACGACCAGTTGCCGTCAGCGTCTGCTGGGACGTCCAGCGGCTCGTGGGCCGGCAGCACAATTCGGACGCTGGAGCCAGCCGGTACAGCGGCGGCCGGAGCTGCCGGGATCCTGCCCGTGATGCGCTGCCCAGCGGCGATTGGCCCGGCCGGCAGGGGTGCGCCCAGTGCCGGCTTGTTGAGGAACAGCCTCAGCTGGATGCCCGGCAGCACGTTGAGCGATTCCTGCAGCGTGGCAGCCACAGCGAAGTTTTCTGCCGACGTTCTTGAGTTTCCGGCCGAGTGTGTTCCCACCGCATAGTTTCCGCTGATCCAGGGACCACCGGAATCGCCTCCGCTTGATTGCACGGATGTGGAGAGGAACCCGCGGAAGGATCGAAGGTCGTCCGGCTCGCCGGAGCCGCCCTCTACGACATATATCCCCACCTCGTCCACCGTGCCGCACGACCAGCCCGCGGTCCGGCCGGAGCGGCAGACAGCCTGTCCGACGAAGGGGGCAGCGGTGCCCACAATCGGCACGGCCCCGGCGCCGAGGTCTGCGGGATCGTCCCATGTGGTCGCGGCAGGCAGCAGGTCGAGGTCGGAACGGATGGATTCAATGACGGCGATGTCGGACCCCGGTTCCACGGCGCCAGCCGGGTCGGCGCTGATCCTGGCGTTTCCCGGGCCGCCGAACTGGCTGAATCCGAAGGTCCCGAGTTCCCCGGTGACGCCACTCTCCGCGACCGAGCCACCGGCCGGTTCGCCCGCCGGAAGTGTTACCTCCGCAAGCCGGGCGGTGCCGTCCTCCGCGCAGTGGCCAGCTGTGAGCACCAGCGGCTCTCCTCCAGGGCTAAAGGCGCTGAACCCCGAAGAGCAGACCACCACACCGTCGATTCGGTAGCCTTGGCCGCCGAGGAAGTCCTCTTCGCTGGCCATCGGCTCGCCCTTCTCCAGCACCACGTTGGCGTACTGTGCCACGAATTCCGACGGCGACATGCCGGTCTCGCCGGCGGCCCCCGGCATTACGCCGCTCCCCGGCTGTTGACCGCTTTGAGACGCTTTCTCGGGGGAATTGACGCCTCCCGTGCGGATGATGAATTTGCCACCGGCCGCGGCCACAGCCTGCAGGCCCGCTGCGCCGACGTCGTGCAAATAGGCCCGGTAGAGCTGCTCGGTGCTGGTTGCCTGAAGATCCTTCTCCGGAGCAGGCCCCTGCGCCGGAGTTGCCCGGGCTGGCGTTGCCCCAGCTGGTGTCGCCTCAGCTGGCGTTGCGTGCGCTGGCGTTGTCTGCGCTGGTGCCTCAGGGACCCGAGCGGCGGATGCTGCGCCCGGGGCAATAAGCACGAATTCGTTCCTGCCAGCCTGGCCGGCGGCGTTGAGCGACGCAACGCTCTTTTGAAGCCCGGGGCCCGTGCCTTCGACCAGAACATGGCCGTCGTGCAGGCTGAGCGCAACGAAACCGGGCAGCTTCCGGAGCGTGGCCAGCGCATCGGCAGCGCGTTTTCCCTGCGCACCGGCCGCGTTGAACTCCGCCAGGGTCATGCCGAGATCCCGCGCAACTGCCTCCGCGAGGCCTTCGTCGCTGATACCGGAGGCGCTGACACCAGTAGCGCCGACACTGGGTTTACTGACACTGGGTCTACTGGCAACCGACGGCGACGCGGCACCGTCGGTGACTGCCGGCGTCGGACTTTCCTCGGCAGCGGAAGCCGGCACGGACCCGAGAGCGGCGCTGAGGGCGACAGCTGCTGCCGCCCCCAGAGCCAGTGCGCGCCGGCCTGCTGCGCGGTATGCGGAACAAGTCACAGGGCCACCCTGGCGCCGAGGGCAGACAGGATGGCTTCCAGCTCCGGCTCCGAAACGCCATGCCGCAGGAGGTACTCCCGGGTGTTGAGTGACCGAACGAAATCAAGGACGCCTTCCCCGCGGCTTTGCAGGAGCGGCGCCAGGGTTTCTTCGTCCAGGTACCGTTCGTGGGGGTGCGGTGTCAGCCGTGTGCGGTGACGCTCGTTGATGCCGCGCATGGCCGCCTGGTAGCCGGCGACAATATCGCCGTCAGGGGCGCCGGCGAGGTCCTGAAGCATGGCTGCGACCATGCCGCTGCGGTCCCGTCCTGCCGAGCAATGGATCACGACTCCGCCAGGGGATGCGGCCACAGCCTTGAACACAGCGGCCAGTTTGTCCGGAAACAGCCGGGCGTTGGCGGCGTAATAGGCGGGGTCATTGAGGTAGGGGACGCAGAGAGCCTTGAACTCGCGGTTGTCCGGGTCCTCGGTCGGGGCAAATATGACGTCGAACGCGGCGAGCGCCCCGCCCACGTCGGGATCGGCGTCCCGGGGTTGCCGTTCAGCGGGGTTGCGGAGATCGATGACGGTGCGGACGCCGTCATTGTGTGCGTCCCGCCAGCCGGCGGCCGTGACCCACTCGCGGCGGCCCATCCGGTAGACCGAACCGGCCACGCGCCAAGCATTGACGGCACCGTCCCAGCCCACAGGTGCCAGTTCCCTCGCGTTCACGGAGACAGCTAACCACATCTTCCGCGCCGGCTGCACTGGCTGCGTCCAATTAGCGCAGCCCTGACCGGCCAAGAATCGGTTCGCGAGATACGGCCAGGGCCGCCCGGCGGGGCGTACTGTGGGCCGATGAGCGCCATCACCGAGGCGTCAGCTTGAATGGCTGCCCATGCGGCAGGCATTCGTCATCGCATGCCGATTTCCCGCAGCATCTCCTGCGCCTGTTCCCATGGTTTTCCTGAACGAGGGGTTTCATCGTGATAACCAAACAAATTCTCCGACACCGTACAGCCCGTCTCACCGGTGTCCTCGCCGCTGTGGCGCTGACCGCCGGCTTCGCCGCCGCCCCGGCCACCGCCGCCCCGCCGTCTCCCGACCAGGCGCCGATCTACCTCGGCCTGGGTGACTCCTACGCGGCAGGAACAGGAGGAGGCACGCATATTCCGAACCCGTTCGCGGCCCCGGTTGATTGCCGCCAGACATATGCGGCCTACCCTACTCAGCTTCGTGGCATCAATCTGGGCTGCTTCGGCGCCAAAACGGGGGACGTGAGTGCCGCCGTGACGTGGGCAGCAAGCGATCCGGCAACAAAGCCATATCTTGAGAATGCCTCACTCATCACAGTAACCGTGGGTGGAAATGACATCGACACCGGAGCAGTGGCCGCCAAGTGCGTGACGTCGATAGCCACCACCGCATGCAAAGCCGCGCTGTTCAACTCGTTGGCGCTAAAGCTTCCCAAGCTTCCCGGCCAGATCAGGTCAATGGTGGCAGTGATCAAAAAGAAAGCCCCGCGGGCGAAGATCGTGCTTACCGGCTACCCCCGGCTGTTCACTGTCAGTCCGCTCATGACCTCCGAACAGAAGTCCACGGCCACGACTTTGAACGCCGCGGCCGACCTCCTCAACGGAACCATCGCGCTGTCGGCTCTGGCCAACCGGGTGAAGTACGTCAGCGTCACGGCCAAGTTCGTCAATCATGGAGTCGGCTCTGCTGAACCCTGGATCGTGGGTCCGCAACCGTTCTGCATGGTGAGCATCCCCCAGACGTGTGCCGACAGTGGACAGCCCGAGGACGTTTTCCACCCGACCGCCACCGGCTACACGCAGGGCTACGCGGCGGCCTTGGCCGGGAGCCTGACCCGGTAGCTGAACTGGCCCGGTTTGAGACCAGCCTCCACTGGGCTGGCCCGGTTATCCGTCCCGCGGGGCGGATAACCGGGCCAGTCCGGCGTTTGCATCGTTCGTGCCCCAGAAGCGCCGTCCTACCGCCGCCTGGCCAGCCTGTACTCGAGGCCGTTGCGGACCATGGGCCACTCGTGTTCCAGGATAGAGAACACCACGGTGTCCCGGAGCACGCCGTCCGAGGTCCGGGAGTGGCTGCGGAGCACACCGTCCTGCTTGGCTCCGAGCCGGGCGATCGCCTCCCGCGACTGGTGGTTCAGCCAGTGTGTGCGGAATTCGACGGCGGGGCAGCCGAGCGCTTCAAAGGCATGTTGCAGGAGCAGCAGCTTGGAATCCGGGTTGCTGCCGCTGCCGTGCGAAGAGGCCGCATTCCAGGTTGAGCCGATCTCAACGCGGGGAGTATCGGCGTCGATGTTCATGTAGGTGGTCATGCCGATCACCCGACCCGGACCGCCCGTGGTCGGGTCTATCAGCCGCGTGGTGAAGGGCAGCATGGAGCCCAATTCCTGGAGGGCCAGCCGGCGGCCGATTTCTGCAGCCATCCGGTCCGGGGCGGGGACGTTCGTGTACCAGAGCTTCCAGAGTTCGCCGTCGCGGGCAGCTTCCACCAGTCCGTCGTGGTGGCTGTGCGCCAGTGGCTCAAGGACGACGACCTTGCCGGTCAGGGTGATGGGTTGAATCGGGGTCACCGCACCATCCTAGAGGCGCCCGATGATGTTCCTATAGACAATTCTTCAAATCGTTTGGCGGCACAAGCAGTGCGAGACAACCCTCACCCTTATGCTGGCTGAATGGCTCGTACCGCAAGAGAACGCATCGATGGTGACCCGATTTCGTCTGGTGTTTACGGTGCCCTCCTCGATCAGATTTCTGCTTTGGATGGGTGTGAGCTACAGGAGAACGCGTCCTCGTTCCATGTCACACACGGGCGTGCTTTTCTCGGCATCCACCCCCGGCGGGGCGGCATTCTGGTCAACATCGTCCTGGCGAGGCAGCTCGAATCCGATCGTGTGCACCGCGCCGAGCGCGTATCGGCCAACCGGTGGCACAACGAAGTCATCCTGAAGGACCCTTCAGAAATTGATGCCGAGGTGCTGGCCTGGATCCGCGAAGGATATGCGCTCACCGCCTGAGGCGGCAGACTCGGCGCTGGATGGTGGGCCTGGTCGGCGTCCGTCATGCAGGACCTTTCAAGCCGCACGTTCCTATCAAGTCACTACCACCAAGTCACTGCCCCGTCCGGCCGGTCGCCCCTGGTGAGTGGCGGCAGTCCGGGGTCCGCCTTGAGGAGCCGGCTGTAGGATTCCCGCATCCGACAGACCTAGAGGAGCTGCCATGACCAACGAGCCCACCCCGGTAACGCACGCCTTGGACGCCTACGCCGCGGCTGTCTATGCCAAGGATGTCGAGGCCTTCACCGCGCTCTACGACGACGACATCCACGTCTTTGATTCGTGGGGGCAGTGGCAATACCAGGGCATCGACCAGTGGCGCGGGATGGCGGCAGGCTGGTTCGGCTCGCTGGGCGACGAGCGCGTGCAGGTCGAGTTCAACGACGTGCAGTCCGCCGTCGGGGATGACGTCGCCTTCGGCCATGCGGCCGTCACCTTCGCCGGCGTTTCGGCGGACGGCGAGCGACTGCGGGCCATGACCAACCGCATCACCGTGAACCTGGCGAAGAAGAACGGCGTCTGGAAGATCGCCCACGAGCATTCCTCGCTGCCCATCGATCCGGAGACAGGCAAGGGCATGTTTTCGCTGCGCCCTTAGCTCCAGTCGAAGAACCCCTTGCCGGTCTTGCGGCCCAGTTCGCCCCGGGCCACCTTGTCCTTCAAAATCTGCGGCGGCGCGAACCGCTCCCCCAGCGTCGAGTGCAGGTATTCGGCGATGCCCAGCCGCACGTCCAGGCCCACGATGTCTGTGGTCTTCAGCGGCCCGGTGGGGTGCTTGTAGCCGAGCACCATGGCGGCGTCGATGTCCTCCGCGGAGGCCACACCTTCCTCCACCATGCGCATCGCCTCCAGCGCAATCGCCACGCCCAGCCGCGAGGACGCGAACCCCGGAGCGTCATTGACGACGACGGCGGTCTTGCCCAGCGCTTCGGTCCAGCGTTTCGCTGCGGCCGCCAGCTCGGGAGATGTCTCCGTCCCCAGCACCACTTCGATCAGGGTTGACGCGGGCACCGGGTTGAAGAAGTGCAGGCCCAGGAAGTTCTGCGGGCGCTTCAGCTCACGGGCAAGGCCGTTGACCGACAGCGAGGAGGTGTTTGAGGCGAGGTAGGCATCCTCGCCGAGCCGCTCTTCAATTCCCCGGAGGGAAGTGACCTTCAGGTCCCAGTCTTCCGGAACGGCCTCGATGACGAGCTGCCGGTCCGCGAAGTCGTCGTAGTCCAGTGTCACCGAGAGCCGGGACACCATTTCGTCCAGGTTACCGTCCGTGGCGCCGCGTTCGATGCTCTTCGCGGCTGCCGACTCCACCCGTTCCCGGGCGGCTTCGGCGGATTCCTCATCGCGTTCAACCACCAGGACGTTGGCCCCGTTGATCAGGAACGCGTGGGCGATGCCTGCCCCCATGCGGCCGCCGCCGAGAACTCCGACAAAGTCGGGAAGGTTAGTGGCGGGAAGGTGTGCCGGCAGGGTCGAGTTGCTCATATCTGTTTCTTCTTCTCTGTTTTTTTGTCCAGGAACGCCTGCATGCGGTCAAACTTCGCCTGCGACTCGAAAAGGATGCCCTGCGCCAGCTGGTCCACCAGCGGATGCGCTTCCGCCGGCGCGTGGAACACAGACTTGGTGATCCGCACGGCCAGCGGGTCCTGCCGGGCGATGCGGTCGGCCAGGCTGTGGGCGCCCTCCATCAGCGACGGCGCCTCGTGGATCTCGGTGATCAGGTTGACCGCCAGGGCCTGTTCGGCCCGCAGCACCAGCCCCGCGAGCAGGATTTCCTTGGCTACGGGCTCCCCCACGAGCTCCTTCAGCCGCCAGCTGGCGCCGGCCGCCGCCAGGATTCCCAGTCCGGTTTCCGGGTTGCCGATGCGAACGCCCGGAGTGCCGATCCGGAAGTCGGCGGCGTAGGCGAGCTCGGCACCGCCGCCCAGGCAGTAGCCGTCCAGGGCCGCGATGACGGGCATGGGCAGCTTGGCAATGCGCACGAAAATTGTTGAGTTGATGCCCTGCAGGGCATCATCCCGCCGCCGCTCGCGCAGTTGGGCGATGTCCGCGCCGGAGGCAAACACGCCCTCGACGCCGGCAATGATCAGGATCCGCGGGTTCTGCTCGAGTGCGGTGCAGACCACGTGGAGCTCATCCACCATCTGCTGGTCGATGGCATTGCGGACCTCCGGGCGGTTGAGCAGCACGACCACGCGGTCGTCCCGCTCTTCGACCAGGAGGGTGCTGAACTTTTCGGTGCTTAAGGGTCCGTTCGCGCTGTCCGGAGCCGCCATTACACCCGCTCCAGCAGCATCGCGGTACCCTGGCCGACGCCGATGCACATGGTCGCCAGGCCGATCCGGGCATCCTCGCGTTCCATCCGGCCCAGCAGGGTGATGGCGATCCTTGACCCGCTGGACCCAAGCGGGTGACCCAGCGCGATGGCACCGCCGTCGTTGTTGACGATGCCAGGGTCCAGCCCAAGCCGCCGCATGCTCGCCAGCGACTGGGTGGCAAACGCTTCGTTAAGCTCGACGGCGCCAAGGTCGCCGACGCTGAGACCGCTCCGTTTGAGCACCTTCTGGGTGGCCGGGACCGGGCCGATGCCCATGATTTCAGGCTCGCAACCGGCAGAGCCACCGTCGATGATACGGGCCCGCGCGGTCAGTCCAAGCCTCTGAATAGCCGCGTCGGAGGCCACGATGATGGCCGAGGCGCCGTCATTGAGGGTGGACGAGTTGCCGGCGGTGACAATCGATCCCCCCGGAACGACCGGCCGGAGACCGGAGAGCACGTCCATGGTGGTGCCGGCACGGGGACCCTCGTCGGTGTCCACAACCGTCTCGGACTTGCGGGTCTTGACCGTGACCGGAACAATTTCGTTCTTGAACCGGCCGCCCTCGATGGCCGCCAGGGACTTTTCGTGCGAACGGACAGCGAAGACATCGGCGTCCTCGCGGGAGATGCCGTCAACGCGGCCCACTTCCTCTGCCGTTTCGGGCATCGAAAAGGTCATCTTGCCGTCCCGGGAAAGGTCGCCCTTCTTGAAAGCGGGGTTGACGAAGCGCCAGCCGATGGAGGTGTCGAAGATTTCCCCGGGCTTCGCGAACGCGGTCTGCGGCTTTTCCTGCACCCACGGCGCCCGGCTCATCGATTCGACGCCGCCGGCCACCACGATGTCCGCGGCGCCCGACTTGATCATCTGGCTGGCCATGATGATGGCGCTGAGGCCGGAGGCGCACAGCCGGTTCACCGTAATGCCGGGGATGTGGAGGGGAAGTCCTGCCAGGATCGTGGCCATGCGGGCAACGTTGCGGTTTTCTTCACCGGCTCCGTTGGCGTTCCCGAGAATGACTTCGTCGATGGCGTCCGGGTCCACACCGGCGCGGGCAACGGCTTCGCGGACCACCAGCGCTGCCAGATCATCAGGGCGCACGGCCGAAAGCGCGCCGCCGTATCGTCCCACCGGGGTGCGGGCACCGCCAACCAGAAAAGCCTCGACCATGAGAACATCCTTTACGCAGGGAGTTAGGCCGGATACGAATAAATTACCGACCGTTCGTTCTATAAAGATTACACGGCAGGCCCGGAGGGTCAACCAAACGGCCGGATTTGGTCGGCCGGCACACGTCGCGCCTCCCGGCGCTACGCCACCACGACCCCCAGATGAGCGGCCAGCAGCGGGGCGATGAGGCCGAGCTGGTAGTCGTCGATCACCACACCGGCCAGGCTGTCCAGACCACTGATGCTCCGGAAATCGGTGCCGCGGAGATCGAAATCCTTCAGCTTCGCGCCGCTCAGGTCCAGGCTTCCGATGGTGCAGTTCCTGAGGGCCACGCGGGCGCCGGTAACAGAGCCAAGGTCCAGCTCATTGATGATGCAGTCGCTAATGAGGACGTCCGCCAGCCGGGAGCCGCGCAGGTTCACGAAATCCAGCTTGCCGCCGTCGATCTTCACGGACTGCCAGCCGCTGTCATACAGCTCGGCGGATCCCCAGCGGGGGTTGCTGAACTCGACGTCGCGGAAGGTGGCCCTGGCTGCGGTGAGCACGGGAGCGTAGGCCTCGCTCACCAGGCAGTCCCGGAAGCTGGCACCCCGAAGCTGGGTTTCATTGAAGGAGATCCCGGAAAATTCGCACTCAGCAAAGACGATTCCACTGAGCTCCAGGCCATCCGCATCGACACGGCTGTACCGCACGGCGTCATACCTGTCACCGCTGCGGAAATCCGGCGCATCATCATCCCGCAGGCCCTCGAGCTGAACAGGAGACAGCCGCGGCGGCGTGACCTTCAATGCCTTCCCCCGGGAGGTCTTCCCCGCGGCCCTGCCGGTCACTGCAGCGACTCGGCTTTTGCAGCGATCTCGGCAAGGTCCTTCGCCAGGGCCTTCCGCGTGATGTTCATGCCGATCTTTCCGAACAGCGCCAGCATGATCTTGCTGACGGCTGTGGGCCGGAGCATCACGGCACCGAAGGTCAGCGTGAGGTCCGTTCCGGCGTCGCGCTCAGCCAAGGTGAAACGGGAGGTGTAGTCCGCGCCGCCCTGCAATGCCTTTACGGTGGTGCTGCGCGGCGCATCCACCTGGGACACCCACATTTCAACAGTTTCACGCCGGCCCATCATGGACCGCGTTTCCTTCCACCGTGTGCCTTCGCCGTAAGGCCCCTCGCTGACCATCTGAATGGCCTCGACGCCCGAGAGGGTGGCTGCCGAACCGGGGATGTCGGAAATCACTGCCCACACTTTCTCGGGCCTGGCGTTCACATGTTGAGTCAAACTGGTGCTGTGGTCCATCCTCCGAGCCTAGCCCCGGGCACAGACATTGAGCACTCAGGCGGACACGTCCTTGAATTAGTAAGCATGCTTTGTGTTAGGCTGAAACGGCTTTGTCAGATCAACCGGCAACGGAAGGTGGTTAGCACCATGGGTATTGGAGACAAGATTCAGAACGCTGCAGAAGACTTCGGCGGCAAGGCCAAGGAAGCTGCCGGCAACGCCACGGACAACGACCGCCTGAAGGCCGAGGGGCAGAAGGACCAGGTCGTTGCCGATGCCAAGAAGGTCGGCGAAGACGTCAAGGACGAGTTCAAGCGCGACTAGGTCCTACAGACACACAAACGACGACGGCGGACTCTCCTTGGGGGGTGTCCGCCGTCGCCGTCTTGTCGTTTTAATGTCCGACCTGTCTGCCAGACTGTGGCCATGACGGAACTAGACCTGAGTGAGGCCAGCAGGGCGGCCGGCGGCTCCAAGAATCTTGGCGGCTACCTGGCGCGCCCGGACGGCCCGGGCCCGTTTCCGGCCGTCGTGATGATCCACGAGGCCTTCGGCCTCAACGACCAGACCCGGCGGCACGCGGACCGGCTGGCAGAGGCAGGCTACTTGACCCTGGCCGTGGACCTGTTCAGCGACGGCGGCCCGCGGCGCTGCCTCGTCAGCACCATGCGCTCCATGATGTCCGGCGAAGGCCGCGTCTTCACGGACCTGGCCACCGCCCGGTCCTGGCTCAGCGGTTCAGGGCTCAGCACCGGGAAAACGGGGGTGATCGGCTTCTGCATGGGCGGAGGGTTCGCGCTGCTCGCCGCCAACGACGGCTTCGATGCCGCGTCGGTGAATTATGGACGCCTGCCTGGAAACCTGGAGGATGCGCTCCGGGGCGCCTGCCCCGTCGTGGCAAATTACGGCAAAATGGACCGGACGCTCCAAGGCGCCGCAGCCAAGCTCGAGGCCGCGCTGGAGTCCCTCGGCATCGAACACGACGTCAGGGAGTTCCCGACCGCCGGGCACGCCTTCCTGAACGACGAGGAAGAAGGGCCGAGGGCGCTGCGTCCGCTGATGCGGGTCATGGGCATCGGCCCGGATCCGCGGTCCAGCCCGGAAGCGTGGCAGCGGATTGAGGACCATTTCGCCAAGCATCTGCAGGCCTGAGGCTTAATGAGCGGTGGCGGCCACCCGATGAAGGTGACCGCCGCCGTCGTCGTGATTCCAGGTACTAGCTGAACAGCTCGCTCTTAGGCTCGTTGTTCTTGACCTTCTGCCAGCCCAGCCACAGAACCACAGCGAAGAACGGGATGGTGGCCAGGGTCCACAGGCCGAGGTAGAAGACCTCACCGTTCTTGCTGGTCATGGTGTCGAAGCCGATCAGCACGGCGATAACCAGCAGTGCGACAAGTCCGGCCCAGCTGCTCCAGGGCGAGCCCGGCATCGGCAGCTCGGAGACGCGGCCCTTCTTGTGGCGCAGCGCGATCTGGCTGGCGAAGATGGCGCCCCAGGTGAAGATCACGCCGATGGACGCGGTGTTGAGCGCGAGGTCGAAGGCGTGCGAGCCGCCGAGCCAGATGTTCAGCAGGATGCCCACGAGGTAGAACGCGGCGATGGCGAGGATGGCAGCGTACGGCACATGGCGCGAGGACATCTTGGTGAGCCACTGCGGGGCATGGCCGTTGTTGGCCATGGTGCGGAAGACGCGGCCGATCGAGTACAGACCCGAGTTGCACGACGACAGCGCAGCGGTGATGACGATCATGTTCATGACGTCGCCCACCCACCCCAGGCCCATCTGGCCGAATACGGTGACGAACGGCGAAACGCCTGCCTTGTACTGGTCTGACGGCAGCAGCATGGCCAGGAGCAGCACGGAGCCGACGTAGAACACCACAATGCGGAGCACGACGGCGCGGATCGCCTTGGGGACTTCACGCTTGGGATTCTGCATCTCACCGGCAGTGATGCCGACGAGTTCGATGCCGTTGTAGGCGAAGATGACGGCGTTCAGGACGAGCACCATCACGAGGGCGCCCTTGGGGAACATGCCGCCGTCGCCGTCGAAGAGGTTGGACACCGAGGCGTGGCCGCCGCCGACCTTGGCATTGGTCACCACCATGAAGGTGCCGACAGCCAGGAAGATCAGAATGGCGCCGACCTTGAGGCAGGACGCCCAGAATTCAAATTCGCCGAACGCCTTAACGCTGAGCAGGTTCACAGCCACGAGGAGCGCCAGCGCCGCGATGGCGGACGCTTCGACAGGAACGTTGGGGAAGAAGAACTGGAAGTACAGTCCGATCGCGATCAGTTCGGCGATTCCGGTCATGCCCCAGTTGATGAAGTACATCCAGCCGGAGAGGAAGGCGCCCTTCTTTCCGAACATTTCACCGGCGTAGCTGACAAACGAGCCGGACGTCTGGCGGTACATGATGAGCTCGCCCAGTGCCCGCATCAGCAGGTAGGCGATGACGCCGGCAATGGCGTAGGAGAAGATCAGCGCCGGGCCCGTGGAGGCCAGGCGTCCGCCGGCCCCCATGAACAGGCCGACGCCGATTGCGCCGCCCATCGAGATCATCGTCACGTGGCGGCCGCTCAGGGTCTTCTTATAGCCCTCGGCGCTGAGGGTCGAGTCGACGGCGATGGATGGTGCCGTCGGGCTCTCAAGTTCTGTGGGGGTAATTTGTGGCACAGCTTTTCCTTGCAGGTCGGGGTGTTGCCGCAGGTTGGGGGCATTGCCGGTTGGGGAACCTCGAGTTTTTGTACCGATTATTCGCAGTTTGACCCCTCTTGAGGGCCGGATGAGGACAAAAACTCGTGAAGCATCGAAGGTTCGCGCGGCTCATCCATCGTACAAGATTTCCGGGGCGCTCCGTGACGCGCACAACATTATTAGGTTCAGCCCGACGTTTGATGCCGTCGTGCGCCGGTTGTATTTCGAATGGATAAAAAGACTCCTGATCAGACGCAATTACCGCTACCCTGAGCTCAACGGGGAGGGACGTGCGTCTCGCCCCGGCGACCACGCGGCCTGCGTGGCACATGGCATTCGTGCCATTCCTCAGGGGGGGACTATGAGAATGAGAGCACTACTGCCTGCAGCGCTGCTGCTTGCAGTTGCGGGGTGTTCGGGCGGCGGCTCTGGTCCTGCCGGACCAAGCGCCAGCCAATCGGCACCTGCATCATCATCGGCAACAACAACCAATCCGACGTCGGCGTCTCAGTCGCCGTCGGTATCCGCACCACCAACAACCGCACCATCACTGCCCACCGACGTCTCGACGTCGCTGAACGCAATCGATGCCCTGCAGAAGCACACCTGCGCAGCGGGCCCGGACGGATCGTGGACCTTCAAGGGAACCCTGCTCAACACGTCCGACAAAGCCAAGACGTATACCGTGGCGGTCGCGGTGACCGTGGGCGCTGCTGTCCAGGGCCACACGCTCATCACGGAAACGCTCCAACCCGGAAAATCAGCCGAAGTGTCGGCTGAGAATTTTGCCAAAACCACCGGCCAAGAAGGCACGTGTGAGCCCGTTGTCTCGGTGGAGGACGCTTCGTGAAGAAAAGAATACTGACGGCTGCCCTGCTCCTGAGCTTCGCGGCCGGATCCCTTGTGTCCGTTCCGGCATTCGCCGATGACACCTCTCCTGCGACGCCGTTGACGCAGACCTCTGACACGGGCAGTCCTGGCGCCACAGACGAGGCCACGCAGCCGGGCTCGTCTACAGACCCAGGAATAGCGCCGGGAACCGGAGACGTGCCAGGAACAGGGCTCTCGGATCCGACCACGCCGGAGCCGCCGGCATCTGATCCGGCCCCCGCGTCTGATCCTGCCCCCGACCCGGCACCGGGTCCCGCGCTCGATCCGGCACTTGATCCGCCTGCACCGGATCCGGCACTTGATCCGCCGGCACCGGATCCGGCACCAGACCCGGAGTTCGTCACCCGCGGCGCGATAGGCGCAAAATGGCTTGCCCTGGGCGGTAAGGGCGGCGTCCTGGGTGCGCCGAAAGCAAATGAGCAGTGCGCAGCCGGACTTTGCGTCCAGACGTTCGAGGGCGGTTCGATTTACTGGACGTCGTCCAGCAGTGCGCACCCTGTCTTCCTCACCTCCGGACGCACCGGACCGCGGTGGCATACCGCCGGGGCCCTCCCCACGTTCGGATATCCGGTCAGCGACGAGGCCACCATGGGTGCCAAGTCCCTGCAGAAGTTCTCCACCGGGAAAATGCTGGTCTGGACCGGCACGCAGTACCTGAACTTCTCTACCGGCACGGGAATCGGCAGGGCCTGGGTGGCGGCAGGAGCTGAAACCGTGGTCGGCCTGCCGCTGGCGGGTGAAGTCTGCGGGCTGAAGAACCGCGGGTGCTCCCAGGTCTTCGAGCGCGGAACCATTCTCTGGTCCCCGCAGACCTCCGGTCAGGTGGTCCGCGGCGGCATCGGCGGCCGGTGGCGCGCGGCCGCGGCGCAGAACGGTGTTCTGGGCTACCCCACCACCAGTGAACGGTGCGGACTGACTGCCGGCGGCTGCAGCCAGGGCTTCCAGGGCGGCGCCATCTACTGGTCCCCCGCCACCGGCGCCTGGATCGTCCGGGGCGGCATCGCCGGACGGTACAGCGCAACTGGCTCCACCCGCAGTTTCCTCGGCTATCCGCTGGGCAACGAGACCTGTGGCCAGGCAGCCGGCGGCTGCCGGCAGCGCTTCCAGGGCGGAACAATCCACTGGTCCGGCGCCACCCGTGCGTGGATCGTGAAGGGCGCCATCGGCAGCAGCTTCACGGCAAACGGCGGCGCAGGCGGCTGGCTCGGCTACCCGGTGGCCAACGAAAATTGCGTCGGCGCCCAGTGCGTCCAGTGGTTCCAGCGCGGTTTCATTAGCTACACCCGAGGGGCCGGAACACGGACCTACGGAATGACGGAATGCCAGAAGCTGAACAACGGGCGGTCCAAGTACTCCACCAACGGGGCCAACCGCGTCCTCCTCACCTGGACGCAGGGCTACGGGCTGTCCCGGGCTACAAACCTCTACTGTGTTCGGATTGCCGGGACCTACGTTCCGGATTGGAAGACCGACGGCTACGTCGGCGCCTCCGGATTCAAGCCGCCGGGCGTGCCGTCCGGTCCCACCCGATACCTCTACTCGCCCACCGGCTCGTTCTCGGTAACGGAGGCCTTCGGCCTGGGCAACCCGGGAACGAAGCTGGCCTACCGCACCCTCAACCCTGGCTCCCGCTGGGGCGGCAACCCGTGGACCGCCACGTACAACAAGTACTTCGAGTCCTCGTCCTGGGTGGGCTGGGACGAGAACATGTGGTACTTCGCTACCCGCGCCACGCACGACTACCGGCAGGGCGTGGTGGTCAACTACAACCGCCCCAACATTGTGCAGAACGCCGGCTTCGCCATCTTCCTGCACATGAACAAGGTCCCGACGGCGGGCTGCATCTCGCTGGACGACTGGGCGGTTGTTGACTACATCAGGAAGTCAACGCCGGGCGACCGGATCATCATGGGGACCTACAGCGCCCTCTTCCGCTAAAGCGGACGGACGTCAGCAAATCACGCTGGCGCCTGGTTCCGGCGGCCCGAGCCGCCGGAATCAGGCGCCAGTTGTGTTTGCAGGCTTTCCGACGGCGGCAGGCGGGTTTCCCGGCGTCGGGTCAGCCCGCCTGCGGGCTCGCTAGGCCGCCACGGAGCGCGGGTGCGAGCACGCCGCGGTCCATGGTGTACCTCAGCCAGGCGCCGCGGGGCGGTTCCGTTTCCGTTCCGCGTGCAGGGCTCGCGGACCGTTCAGCGCAGTCACTGAACCATTGCCTCAGGGCCCGGTCATGGCTCACCATCACCAGCGTCCCGCTGAATCCGGCCAGTGCAGTCTCCAGCTCTTCCACCAGCACAGGCGCAAGATGATTGGTGGGTTCGTCCAGCAGCATGACGTCGTTGCGACCGAGCAGCAGCCGTGCCAGCGCCAACCTGCGCTGCTGGCCTGCCGACAGCCCGCCCACCGGGACATGGAATTCACTCGTTCGGAACAGGCCAAGGCGCAGCAGTGCTTCGGCGTGATCGTCAATGTTGCCGCCCAGCCCCGCGGCGAAAGCAGGGAGCAGCCGCAGCCCGGGGCGTTCCGGCGGCTCGAGCTCCTGCTGCAAATAGCCGATCCTCCCGCTCCGCTCCACGTCGCCAACAGGTGCCTCCAGCGTGCCGGCAAGCACGGAGAGCAGTGTTGATTTCCCCGCACCGTTGGGACCAGTGATCAGGATCTTCTGGCCGCGTTCCACGCGGAACGACGGCAGCTCCAGGCGGCCCCGCACGCGCACGCCGCGGATCCTCAGGGCCAGGCCGGGCTCGCCCTCCGCGTTCCCGGCAGCCCCTCCGCCGTCGAGTCCTGCCTCCAGCTTCAGCCGTTCCGGGGGACGCTCCACCGGATTCGCTTCGAGGCGCCGGAGCCGCTCCTGGGCGTTGCGGATCTTGCTCGTGGCGGCCCGCTCCCAGGTGCCCGCCTTGAAGTCGAAGCCCATCTTGTCGCCGTCACGCTGCCGGGCGTAGCCCATCTTGGTCGCGACGGTGTCCGCCTGCCTCTGTTCGGCAGCCATGGCATCGATCCAGCCGTGGTACTGCTGCACCCAGCGTTGCCGTTCTGCCCGCTTCTCCTTCAGATAGCCGTCGTATCCGTTGCCATAGCGGTTCACGGCGCGGCGTTCGGCGTCCACCTCGATCACGGTGGATGCTACCTTCCGGAGCAGGACACGGTCATGCGAAACCACCACCACGGCGCCGCGGTGCGATGCCAGGCGTGCTTCAAGCCAGGCGGTGCCGCCCGCATCCAGGTGGTTCGTGGGCTCGTCCAGCAGCAGGATGTCCGCAGGATCTGCCAGCAGGCAGGCCAGCGCAACGCGTTCCTGCTCTCCGCCGGACAAAGATCCCAGCGTCCGGTTCCGGTCCACGCCCCCGAGGCCCAGCCGGTCAAGCGCCGCCTCCACCCTGGAGTCCGCGGCGTACCCCTCCCGCAACTGGTACTGGGTCTGGAGGCTGCCGTACGCCTCAAGGTCGTTTGCGTCTGCCGTGGCCAGCCCGTACTCCAGCCGTTCCAATTCGGCTTCCATGTCGCGCAGCGCACGCAGGGCGTCGTCGATGGCGTGGGCCACGGTCAGCCGCGCCGGGAGGCCGGAGGTTTGGGCAAGGTAGCCCACACGCCCGTGGCTGACGGCGGTTCCGGCGTCAGGTCTCTCAAGTCCCGCAAGAATCCTCAGCAGGGTGGACTTGCCGGCACCGTTTTCGCCGACGATCGCCACATGCTCCCCCGGGGCGATCACCAGCCCGACGCCGGTAAAGAGTTCGCGGTCTCCGTAGCCGTGCGAGACACCGGAAAGGTGCAGTTGCTCGGCGTGGGAAGTCTGTTCAGTCATGTGAAGTCCTTGAAATCAGGAGGGTGGCCCAGGCGCCACTCCTTGAGCGAGCCAGCGGCTCTACTGGGCCCGGCGCTCCAAGCGGCCTGGCGCTCTGCGGGGTGTTTTGCGTGCAGCGCGGGCGTGCGCCAGCACCGCCGGCTAGGACTTCATGCCTCCAGCGTGCCCGGCGGCGGCGATGCCGTCAAGGCGCGCACCGTCGTCGGCGTCTCAAGAGCAAGTGGGCGCGCACCGTCGTCGGCGTCTCAAGAGCAAGAGGGCGGGCACCGCCGTCGGATTCTCATGAGTCGTAGCCGGACATCCCGGCTACGCTGGAACCATGGTGACTACCCGACGGCTTCTCCCCGCTCAGCGCCCGGAACTCTACCGTTTTTCGCCGCTCGATTTCACCGCCGTGTCACTGTACGTGGCGGTCGCCGCCTTCTTCGCCGTGGCCGGGGAGCTGATCATTCCACTGCTCAGGCTGATCGCCCCGAGCCCGGCCGCAGCGTCGTACGGCGTCAACCTCCTGTTCTACGGCTGCGTCGGCATCCTGGCGTTGTTCGCCGCCCGACGAGTGGTGGCCCGGGACCTCAGGGTGCTCGCCACGAGGCCGTGGTTCACCGCCGCGATGGTGCCGCTGGCCGTCGTAGCGATGATGATTTTCACCGCCGTACTTGTGGTGGTGGGCGGCACGTCGGAAACGTCGGCCAACCAGGCCGGGCTCCAGGCGCTCATCCAGCAAGTGCCTGCGTGGCTCATGGTGCCCCTCATCGTGGTGGTGGGCCCGTTTGTGGAGGAGTACATCTTCCGCCATCTGCTGATCGGCAAGCTGAGCAGGCGGATCAACATCTGGATCTGCTGCGCGCTGTCCGTGGTGCTCTTCGCCGCCCTGCACATCGTGGGCCAGGAGGCGCTCACCGTCGCTGCCCTCATGCCGTACCTGGCCATGGGTGCCACACTCGTGTTCGTGTACGTGTGGACGGGCCGGAACCTGATGTTCTCGTACTTCGTCCATGCCGCAAAGAACCTGCTGGCGGCCGTCTTCCTCTACAGCATCCCGCCGGAACTTCTTGATCAGCTGCAGCAGGTCCAGGGGTAGGGACCCTATCGGAGGCGCCGCCGTCGTCGTAGTTTTGTCCCATGGGACTCAACATTCAGATCACCGTCGACTCCAAGAATCCACACGATCTCGCCGACTGGTGGGCGGAAACGCTGGGCTGGGCCGTGGAACCGCAGGACGAGGCCTTCATCCGCTCCATGATTGAGCAGGGCTACGCCACTGACGCAGACACCCTGACCCACAGCGGCAGGCTCGTGTGGCGGGACGGTGCGGCGATCCGCCCGGTGGAGGAACTCGACGCCAAGGCGCCGGCGCGTCGCATGCTGTTCCAGATATCCCTGGAAGAAAAGACCGTGAAGAACCGGGTGCACTGGGACGTCCGCCTGGACGGCCGTGACAAGGACGGGGTCCGCACCGAACTCGAGGCGCGTGGCGCAACCTTCCTCTGGACAGCAAACCAGGGACCGCATTCCTGGCACACCATGGCGGACCCTGAAGGCAACGAGTTCTGCATCAGCTGACGCGATTACTAGACTTGGACGGTGAGCAACGAAATCCCCGCCAAGGTATCCGATGTGTTCGACCCGTCGCGCTGGCGCATCGTGTCCGGCTTCGACGACTTCCAGGACATGACATACCACCGGCAGGTGGAGCGCTCCGAAGACGGCACGGTGGTGCGGGACCTGCCCACCGTCCGGATCGCCTTCAACCGCCCCGAGGTCCGCAACGCCTTCCGCCCCGGCACAGTTGACGAGCTTTACCGCGCCATGGACCACGCCCGGATGAGCCCTGACGTGGCCACTGTGCTGCTCACCGGCAACGGCCCCTCCGCCAAGGACGGCGGGCATTCGTTCTGCTCCGGCGGCGACCAGCGGATCCGTGGCCGCGACGGATACCGCTATGCTGACGGCGAGACCCAGGAAACCATCGATCCCGCCCGCGCCGGCCGGCTGCACATCCTGGAAGTCCAGCGGCTGATGCGCACCATGCCCAAGGTTGTCATCGCGGTGGTTAACGGCTGGGCGGCCGGCGGCGGGCACTCCCTCCATGTGGTCTCGGACCTCACCATCGCCTCCCGCCAGCACGGCAAGTTCAAGCAGACCGACGCCACGGTGGGCAGCTTCGACGCCGGCTACGGCTCGGCACTGCTGGCGCGCCAGATCGGCCAGAAAGCAGCCCGCGAAATCTTCTTCCTGGCCCGCGAATACACTGCCGAGGACATGGTGCGGATGGGCGCCGTGAACGAGGCCGTGGACCACGAACGGCTCGAGGAAGTGGCGCTGGACTACGCCGCTGACATCGCCAAGCAGTCGCCCCAGGCCATCCGCATGCTCAAGTTTGCGTTCAACCTCGCCGACGACGGCCTGGCCGGCCAGCAGGTCTTCGCCGGCGAAGCCACCCGGCTGGCGTACATGACCGACGAGGCCGTGGAAGGCAAAGAGGCGTTCCTCGAGAAGCGCGATCCGGACTGGTCCAGGTTCCCGCACTACTTCTAAGCAGCACCAGCCCAAAGGCAGCCCCATGATTCCCAGGCCTACGTTTCCAAGGCACACATCCCCAAGGAGCACAGCGTGAACATCGACCCAGCGCTCAAGGCATTGGCGGCCGCCCTCCACGGTGAGGGCCCCGCCGTCGAACTTTCCGCCGGCGACAACGGGGAAGTGCTGGTGACGCTTGTCGAGACACCCGGCATCGAGGACGCCGCCGTGGTGGTCCGCACCTCCGGGTCCACCGGCGCGCCCAAGGCCACGGTGCTGACGGTTGATGCGCTCGCGGCGTCCTCAATGGCCACCGCGTTCGCGCTCAAGGGCGAGGGCCAGTGGCTCCTGGCCCTACCCCTGCAGTATGTGGCCGGCGTTCAGGTGCTGGTGCGTTCGCTCTTCGCCGGCACCCGGCCCTGGGCCATGGACCTGTCCAACGGTTTCACCACTGACGCCTTCACCGCTGCCGCGCTGGAGCTGACGGACAAGATCCGCTTCACGTCCCTGGTGCCCACGCAGCTGCAGCGGCTGCTGGACAACCCGTCGGCCGACACGCTTGCCGTGCTCCGCCGCTTCAACGGCATCCTCCTCGGCGGCGGACCGGCCCCTGCTGCGCTCCTTGACGCTGCGCGCGACGCTGGCCTCCGCGTGATCACAACCTACGGCGCCGCAGAAACCTGCGGCGGCTGCGTGTACGACGGCTATCCCCTCGAAGGCGTCGCTGTCCGGCTCGCCGAGGACGGCCGCATCCATCTGGGCGGTGCCACCCTGGCGGCTGGATACCTCGAGGCCCCGGGTCTGACAGCTGAGGCCTTCGCCGATGACGACGGCGTCCGCTGGTACCGCACCAACGACCTCGGCACGCTCGACGCCGACGGCCGGTTAACGGTGCTGGGCCGCGCCGACGATGTGGTCATCACCGGCGGCGTCAAAGTCTCCGCCGCGCACGTCCAGGCGGAGCTGGAAAAGTCCGACGGCGTAACGGCGGCTTTCGTGGCGGGCGTCCAGTCCGCGAAATGGGGCCAGGCCGTTGCGGCATACGTGGCGGTGGCCGGCGGACCTTCGTCCGGCGTCGACGGGGACGCCTTGGCTGAGCAGTGGCACCGCACGTTGGGACTGCTGGCGCCCAAGACGGTCCTTCCCGCGGACGAACTGATCATGCTGCCCAACGGCAAACCCGACAGGCTCGCCATGATTGAACGGCTGAACGCCCTTCATCAGGGAAAATAGACTGGTTCCGCTCCGCCGTGGGCCTTCCCGCGGCATCGCGGTTCCCTGCACCACTCCGGCCGCGCTTCCTGCGCGTGCAATGCCCACCGAACCAACACGAGGTACTCACCGTGGCCACAGCCGCACAATGGATCCAAGGCGCCAGGCCCCGCACCCTGCCGGCAGCGATCGCCCCTGTCGTGATCGGCACGGCGGCGGCCTTTGAAATGGACGCCTTCCGCCCGCTCAACGCCATTCTGGCGGCCCTGGTGGCCCTGCTGCTGCAGATCGGCGTCAACTACGCGAACGACTACTCGGACGGAGTACGCGGCACCGACGAAAACCGCGTGGGGCCGCTGCGATTGGTCGGATCAGGCGCAGCGCGCCCGGAGCTCGTCAAGTACGCGGCGTTCGCCGCCTTCGGCGTGGCCATGCTTTTTGGGCTGGCACTCATCATCATCACCCAGACGTGGTGGCTGCTTCTCGTCGGCGTGGGCTGCGTGATGGCGGCATGGGGCTACACCGGGGGCAAGAACCCGTACGGTTACATGGGCCTCGGCGACGTCTTCGTGTTCGTCTTCTTCGGGCTCGTGGCCACCCTGGGGACCACGTACACCCAGGCCGGGCAGATCAGCCTGCCCGCCGTCGTGGGCGCCATCGGCACCGGCCTCATCGCGTGCGCCCTGCTGATGGCCAACAACGTCCGCGACATCCCCTCCGACATCCAGGCCGGGAAACGCACACTGGCCGTGCGGCTGGGAGACAAGCACGCCCGCGAAAGTTACGTGCTGATGCTCGCCGTAGCAATCCTGCTCGTGGTGATCCTCGCGCCCACGCGGCCATGGATGCTGATTGTCCTGCTGCTCATCCCGGCAAGCCTCATGCCCGCCTGGCTGATGATCAACGGCCGCAAACGCAAGAGCCTCATCCCGGTGCTGAAACAGACCGGCCTTATTAATCTGGGCTATGCGGCCCTGTTTTCCCTGGGACTCGTACTAAGCCACGGGTTGTAAGGCTCTGGAGCTGCCGTTCACGGTCCGGTAGGGCCTGCGGCCGTCACGGTCCAGCGCGGGTGTGCGGAGAGCGTTCTAGGCTTCCTTGCTGCGGGGGTCTTGGCTGTGCGGGTCCTGGCTGCGCGGGTCGTCCTTGCGGGGTGCTTCTTTCCTAGTGTCGTTGCGGACCGTTATGTCCGGGTGGGAATCGACCAGGCGATCCTCCGCCTCGGCGTCGGCGACTTCACCTGCGGTGCGCAGGGGCTTCGCGCGGCCCGACAAGCGCGTATGCAGTGCGGCGGTGGCGGCATCGCGCTGCTTCTGGAAGAAGAGGTAGCTGATGGCGAAGGCAATCAGCCCGGCGCAGACCACAGCAAGAAGCCACCCGAGCTGCAGGAACACGAACAGCGCAAAGAGCGGTGCGAAGAGGGCAAGCCGGATCAGGGAGTATTTCACGAAAGCCACCATCCAAGTTTAGCCGCGATCCCTGAACGCAACCTCCGCGTCCCTCCGCCCGGCCGCCGGCCCGGCCGTCGATCCCGGCGGCGGTTGCGTCATTCGTTGCGCTGTCCGGTGAAGTTTGGGCCCGGCAGACGAGTCCTGCGGGGCCGTTTGGGAGCATTATCCGGGCCAAAACTCCCCGGTTCAGCGGCGCAAATCGGTGACGTCTTCTGTGGGCATACTGTAATCTTCGCAACCCCGCGCGACAGCTAGACTTGATTGCATGCTCCGTGTTGCGATTGCAGTCGCCGTTCTTGCCATATACGTCTACGGACTGGTGGACGTGATCCGGACTGATGCGACGCTCACCCGGGGATTTTCCAAACCGACATGGATCATCATCGTTGTCTTCCTCCCTATTATCGGCGCCGCCCTGTGGTTCCTAATCGGCCGTCCGCGTTATGACGCCCCGGTCCAGCAGACCTACTCCCATCCAACGGCCCCGGATGACGACCCCGATTTCCTCCGCAACCTGGAACAGCGCCGCCGCAACCAGGCCGAAGCGGACCGGCTGCGGAAGCTGAAGGACGACCTGGAAGCCAAGAAACGCAAGCTCGACGGCGGTGCCCGCGGCACCGGAGAGCCCGGCACCTCGGGCGCCACGGGAGACGCCAGCGCCGAGGGCAACCCGGAGATCAAGTAGCGCGGGATACCTGGGCTGCCAGTCTGAGTGCGTCCTGCGCGCCCCTCCGTTTCGCCCCGGCATGGAGCCGAACGCGGTGACACGGGTGCGCGCAGCTTTGAAGGACCGGGGCTGGAAGCGGCCCCAGTAGAAAGCCGCCGCCGTAGAGGAACAGGAATCAGGCAGAGGCTCGCCCGTTTGCCACAAAGGGCCGCCCAGCAACCAAGCTGAGCGGCCCTTTATGGCAACCGGCGTTCCGTTGATCCAACGAGGGCCTCGGAGAACGAGGGCCTCGGAGAACCCCTACAGCCCCGAGTAGGAGTGCAAACCGTTGAAGAACTGGTTCACGATGGTGAAGTTGAAGACCACGCACAGGTAGCCCACGATCGACAGCCAGGCCGCGCGGGTACCCGTCCAGCCGCGGGTGGCCCGGGCGTGGAGGTAGCCGGCGTAGACCACCCAGATCACGAACGTCCACACTTCCTTGGTGTCCCAGCCCCAGAAGCGTCCCCAGGCCTTTTCCGCCCAGATGGCGCCGAACATGAGCGTGAACGTCCAGCCGATGAAAGCGATCGCGTTGATGCGGTAGGAGAGGTTCTCGAGGCTCAGCGCCGACGGCACCAGGCGCATGAAGCCCAGCTTGTCCTCGCCACCGCCGGCAATGGCCTTCTGCCGGTGCGACTGCACGAGCTGCAGCGCGGACATGGCAAACGTCAGTGTGAACAGCGCGGAGGACAGCACTGCGATGGAGACGTGGATGACGAGCCAGTAGCTCTGCAGCGCCGGCACCAGGTGGCCCACGGGCGTCCAGAAGGCCACCGAGGCAGCCACCAGCATGATGATCACCAGGCCCACCACGAACGTGCCGAGGAAGCGCAGGTCGCGGCGGATCAGGACGGCAAGGAATACAGCCACCACCAGGAACGCGCCGGTGGTGAGGAATTCGTACATGTTGCCCCACGGCACACGCCCAGAGCCAATGGCACGGGTCAGCACACCCGCGGCGTGAATCGCGCCGCCCAGGACGGTCAGGGCCACTGCCACGCGGGCAGGGACGCGGCGCTCGCCGCCGTAGAGCATGCTGGCGTCAGCGGTCTGACCTGCGCCGCCGCTCTCCTGCGCTTTGGCGGCCACGGACGACGACGGCCGCTCGGCACGTCCTGCCGGCCCGGCAAGGTGCCCCTCAACCCGGTCGGTGTTCCGGCCGGCGTCGGCTCGTCCGGAAACGCCAGCCGTCCCGGCGGCGCCTGCTGCCACCGGAACCTTCGCGCCGGCGTCGGACGCGTCCTCGGAGGAATCGGAGGCAGAGCCGGCCGCGGCGGCCGCCCTCAGATCCACGGTGCGCAGCGCCTTGCTGCTCTTGGCCAGGTCCCAGGCGAAGGCGATGAACGCCACCGTGTAGGTGCCCGCAGCAAGGAGCATGAACAGCTCGCTGTACTGGCCCATGGTTTCGTTGATGGGGAACATTACCTGTCCTTCTTCGGCTCAGCTGAGCCTGCTGGTGAGGAAATAGAGGATGGTTTTTGGGGCCCGTCCGCGTCGAGGTCCCACGCGCTCGAGAGCAGTCCGCGGATGGCGGCGGCTTCGCCGGCCAGGCGGTGGTCCTCACCGCGGGCGAGGAGGCCGTATTCCACCATGGTGCGGCCGTCTTCATGCCTGCCGGTGCGCACCCAGACCCTGCGCCGGTTGACGTAGAGGGAAATCACGAGGCCGCCGACAGCCAGCAGCGCGAAGATCAGCGCGGCTACCTGGCCCGGATTGTGGTGGATGTCGACACCGACATAGCGCTTCACGCCGTCGAAGCTGATGGAGCCCTTTCCGTCCGGCAGCGTGACGGTCTTGCCCGGCGAAAGAGTGATGCCCTTGGTAGCCAGGTTGCGGGCGTTCAGCGGGGTCAGGCCCTTGACGTCGAGTTCAAACACGTTTTGCGGAGCGCCGTTATCCAGGCCCAGGTCGCCGTAGTACGAGTTCAGGCTGAGCTGCGGGTTGATGAGGTCCGGGTCCCCGCTGAACGAGATGCCCTGGTCGGTCACAAAGGCGGTGGGCAGGAAGAACCCGGCGAATCCGAGCTGGTCGGGTTTGGCGTCGGGGACCTTGATCACCAGGGACGAGTAGTAGTTGTCGCCCTGGAGCTTGGCCACCACGGGTCCCTGCATGGCGATGTTTCCGTTGCCGTCACGGACCGTGACCACCGGTGCGTAGCCGTTGCCAGTCAGGTAGATGCTGGTGCCGCCGAGGGTCACGGGGTCGTTGACCTTGAGGACTTCCTTCTTGGCCGGGGCACCGGGGTTTTCCTTCGTGGTGACGTCCGCGGTGAAGTCGATGGGCTGGCCATACTTGCCCTTGGATTCGCGGTCGAACGTGGCCCGGAACTTGTTCAGCTGGATGGAGTACGGCTGGAGCTGGCTGCTCTGGAAGTTGGTGCCCGGGGTGAACTGGTCGTAGCCCACCAGCGTGTTCACGAAGGTGTCGCCCTCCACGAGGATCCGCTGCCCGCTGTAGCCGAACAGCCCGCCGATCGCCACGGACACCAGTACGCCGATCAGCGAAGTGTGGAAGACGAGGTTGCCCACCTCTTTGAGGAGGCCGCGCTCCGCCCCCAAAGACGGCCGCGCGCCGTCGTCGTGCCGTACGTCAACGCGGTAACCGCGTTTCTTGAGCAGCGCCGCTGCGTCTTCAATGGCGTCCGACGCCGCGATCCCGGCTTCTGCGGGCAGCACCAGTGTGCCGTACTCCGGGAGGCGGGAGAGGCGTTGCGGGGTGCGCGGCGGCTGGGAGCGCATGGCCCGGTAGTGCGCGATGGCGCGGGGCACCACGCAGCCGATCAGCGAGATGAACAGCAGGATGTAGATGGCCGAGAACCAGGCCGATGAGTAGACGTCGTAGAGCTGCACGGAGTCCAGCAGCTTGCCGTAGTCCGGGTGGTCCTTGATGTACTGCGTGACGATCGAGGGGTTGGCCGGCCGCTGCGGGAACAGCGAGCCAGGTACCGCCGCCACGGCCAGCAGGAGAAGGAGGAACAGCGCGGTGCGCATGCTGGTCAGCTGCGTCCAGGCCCAGCGGAGCATGCCTACGATTCCGAGGGCAGGCAGCGCCGCACTGGCCTTGGCCGCCTTCACGGCGTCCTGGGGAGCGGCGCTCTTGGCGCTGGCACCTTTGGCGCCGGCCCTTTTGGAGCTGGCGCCTTTGCGGCCGGCACCTTTACCGCCGGCACCGTCAGGGGCGCCTTCGGGCGCGGCCTTGGGCGCTTCGCCGGCCGGAGAGTTCTTGGTTGACTTCACACGCTCGCTCATCAGATCGGCAACTTCACGTCGGTTTGGAACCAGTACTGCAACTGGGTGACCCAGGCTCCCCAGACTCCTGTTGCCATCAGGAGGCCCAGGACGATCAGGACGCCGCCGCCGGTCCGCTGGATGGCAAGCCGGTGGGTGCGGAAAAAGGACATCACGCCCGCGCCGCGGCGCACGGCCAGCGCGATCAGAAGGAACGGAATGCCCAGGCCAAGGCTATAGACAAACGCCAGGAAAGCACCCTTTGCCGCAGACGAGCCGCCGGAGAGGCTCAGGAGCTGAACGGCGGAGTAGGTAGGCCCGATGCAAGGCGCCCAGCCCAGGCCGAAGGTGATGCCCAACAGCGGCGCGCCCCAGAGGCCCGCGGGCGGTTTAGCGTGGATCTTGGCGTCGCGCTGGAGCCAGCTGAAGCCGCCCATGAACACCACACCCATGATCACCACCAGGATGCCCAGGACCTGCGTGATCCAGGCGTTCTGGCCGCCTGAGATCAGCGTCCCCAATTGGCCGAACGCGCCGCCGAGCAACACGAAGATCACCGAGAATCCGAGCACGAAGAGTCCGATGCCGGCCAGCATGCGGCCGCGCTTCTGCTTCTGGAGATCGACTCCGGTCAGTCCCGTGACGTAGCCCAGATATCCGGGTACGAGGGGCAGGACGCAGGGCGAGAGGAACGACACGAGGCCGGCCAGGAGCGCCACCGGGATGGCAAGCAGCAGGGATCCGTTCAGGATGGCTTCGGCGAAGGGGCTGTTCACGGTGGGGCCGCCCGCTACTCTGCCACGGCGGATTCGATGAGGGCCTTGAGGGTACCCTTCTGGATCTCGCCCAGCACGCGCGAAGCCACCCGGCCCTTCTTGTCCACCACGAGCGTCGTGGGGACGGCCCCCGGCGGCACAAGCCCGGACACAGCCAGCAGCACCCCGCCGTCCTTGTCGTCAAAGCTCGGGTAGGTGAGGCCAAATGTCTTGTCGAAGGCTTCCGCGGTGGCCTTTTCATCCCGCAGGTTCACGCCGAAGAACTGCACGCCCTTGCTCTTAAACTCCTGGTGGAGCGCTTCCAGCGACGGCGCCTCCACGCGGCAGGGCGCACACGCGGCGAACCAGAAGTTCAGCACTGTCACCTTGCCCAGAAAGTTCTTGGGCCCCACTGCGGTGCCGTCGAAGAGGGTGCCTTGGATGTCGACGGCGGACTTGCGGTCCGCGGCGGCGAATTCCGTCACCGAGCCATCCCCGGCGACGTAGTTCTTGTTGTCCCCAGCCTTTGCCTGCTTGGCAAGCGCGTCCTCCTGGGCGCAGGCGGACAGGCCCAGCGTGATCGCCGCCAGTGCCAGGCCGCCGGCTGCGAGGACGCTGCGGCGGGAGCTTGTGGGGATGTGCGTCATTGTCAGGCTCCGGGGGTGCTCGAGGCACCGGGAAGAAGGGCTGCGGCCGGCTCGCTGTACTCAACGCGCAGGAGCGTGCCGTCGTCGTCGAACACGAGGGACGTGAGGGAGGTCAGGGTGCACTCGCGCTTTCGCGGGTCGTGCCACAGCGGCTTCCCCTCGGCGCTGCGCCGGGTGGCCCAGATGGGAAGCTGGTGGCTGACCATGATGGCCTCGGCGCCGTCGCCGCCGAGTTCGATCGCCCTGGCCCGGGCGTCCTGGACGGCTGCCCGCACCCGGGCTGCCTGCTCCTTGTAGGGCTCGCCCCAGGAGGGCCGCATCGGGTTCACGAGCTTGGGCCAGTGCTTGGGTTTGCTGAGCTCTGCCTTGGTGACCTTCAGGCCTTCAAAGTGGTTTTCGGCCTCGATAATGCGCTTGTCCGTGTGGATCTCCAGGCCCAGGGCCTCGGACGTCGGCTGCGCTGTCTCCTGCGCGCGGGTCAGCGGAGACGCCACGAGGTAGACGATCTTTGCACCCTGGGTTGCACGGTCGCGGAAGTGGTCCGCCAGCGTTTGCGCCATCTGCAGGCCAAGCTCGGAGAGGTGGAATTCCGGCAGCCTGCCATACAGGACGCCCTCGGGATTGTGGACCTCGCCGTGGCGGAGCAAATGAACAGTGGCTTGGGGCATGTGTACCAGTTTCTCAAAGATGTTGGGCGATTCGAAATCTTCTACATCTAGTAGAACTCAGGAAAATTAAGAAATGTTCCGTTCGGGTGGAATAAAAGATGCAAATGCATGTTTATACTGGATGCAGCAGTTAGTTGATACTTCAACCAATGAAGCTTCAACGGCATGAACGTCCGAAGCACCACTGATACAAGGAGAACCACCATGGCACTTCCCGCTAACGTCACCACCGGCACCTGGACCCTCGACAATTCGCACAGCGAAATCGCCTTCACCGTCCGGCACGCAGGCATCAGCAAGGTCCGCGGCCAGTTCAAGGAAGCCACCGCAACCCTGGACCTCGCCGAGAACGTGGCCGACTCCAAGATCAACGCCACCATCCAGACCGCTAGCTTCGACTCCGGCGACGTCAACCGCGACGGCCACGTCCGCGGCGAAGACTTCTTCGACGTCGAGAAGTTCCCCGAGATCTCCTTCGTTTCCAACGGCCTCGTTGCCAAGGGCGACGCCTACGAACTCCAGGGCGACCTCACCATCAAGGGCGTTACCCGTGCGGTGGCCCTCGAGACCGAGCTCAACGGCGTTGCCGTGGACCCGTTCGGCAACACCCGCGCCGGCGTTTCCGCCGAAACCACCATCAGCCGCAAGGACTTCGGCCTCACCTGGAACGCCGTGCTGGAAGCCGGTGGAGTCCTGGTCAGCGACAAGGTTGCCATCAACCTCGAGCTCGCCTTCATCGCCCCTGCTGCGTAACGTGCACGCCTAGGTCGGTCCCGCCGACTTTTGCAGTGCAAACGCCCCGCCCGTGGTCTCCACGAAGCGGGGCGTTTGGCTTGTCCTGATGCCTTGTTTTTCCACCCTTGAACGCCTGCCGGGAACTGCGGCCGTGCCGTAGCGATGGCCAACGAATGACCCCCGTGACATGGCCCCGGATCTTCTGGAATTAGCCATTTTCCGGGTCTACAGTGAGAGCCATGAGCAACCCCAGCGATGTACCGCAGCCTGACCAGCCGGGCTCCGAACCGCCGTCAGGCGACCACCGTCCTCCAGCGGCGCCGGAGACAGGGTGGAATCAGGCGGCGGGTTATCAGGCTGCGGGCCAGCACGACACCGACGCGCACGGGGACCGCTTTGGGAATCAAGGGCAAGATTCCGGGCATTACTGGCAGCCAAACAAACCGGGCCGCGCCGGACGATTCCCCTTCGAGATTCCGGCCGACCGCCCCCGCAGTTTCAACGACGTCATGCCCCGCGGCGGCTTCTCAGGAATGTTCAGCGTGATGGGGCTGCCCACAGAGCTGAAGGTCTCGTACTGGATTTGGGTGATCGGTGGACTGGTGGGCCTGCTGGCCGGGGTGATCGGGCTGTTCGGGGCGCTGGTGCTCTTCGCATTCGTACCAGGCCTCGCGATCCTCGTGCTGCTGCTGGTGCTGGTGGCTCTGGCCCTGTCCGGGGCGCAGATTGTCCTGGCGATGCAGATGAAGGAAGGCCGTGAGTGGGCCAGGTTCGCCCTGACCGTAGTTGCCGGCGTCTCGTTGCTGCTTTCCATCATCAGTCTCGGATTCGCCGACGGGCGGGGCGGCAACGGACTGGGCTTTCTGGCCAGCCTGGTGGCAACCGTGCTCATGTGGGTCCCCAACTCGCAAAGCTGGTTTGCCGCCGTCCGGGGCCACGCCTGATCCCTGCGAAGGGTGCCCTCCGACGGGCCCCCTGTTCGCCTGGTGGAGGCCCGCGGGAGTGTGCCGTTCTAGCCGTATCCGACTGGCCGGTCCCCCGCCCCTGATCGGCGCTGCAGCCCGGGCAATTGCGGTGCAGGAATACCTCTCCGGAATGATCATTGCCGCGCCCGCCGAGGGGTACGGTTGAACTGAACCATGCTGGGGGCAGGGCAGGCTTCTGAACCCGGTGGCCGATCCCGACGTCGATAACGCAAAGGAACGCTCATGAGCACTCCTCCAGTCCAGCCCCCGAATCCGAACGAACCAAATTCCGGCCAGCAGGATTCCAACCAACCGGACCTGAACGCCCGGGAAGGGTCCGGGCAGCCCGGGTACGGCCAGAACGTTCCGCCGGCACCGCAGTACGGCCAAGCGAGTCCGCAGCAGCCCCAGTACGGCCAGAACGCTCCGCAGTACGGCCAGAACGTTCCCCCGGCACCCCAGTACGGCCAGAACGTTCCCCCGGCACCCCAGTACGGCCAGAACGTTCCCCCGGCACCCCAGTACGGCCAGAACGTTCCCCCCGCCCCGCAGTACGGCCAGAACGCCCCCCAGTATGGACAACAGCAGCAGTACGGGCAGCAGCCCTATGGCCAGTCGCCCTATGCCCAGTACCCCTCGGAGCAGCCCCAGGGCGGTGGCCCGGCCGGCGTTCCCAAGCTTGTGAACACAGCTTTCTGGATGCTCATTGGCGCAGGCGTCCTCTGGCTCCTGTCCATCCTCATCGCGATTCCCACACTGGATGACCCCGCCCTGCGGAACATGTTCGAGAGCCAGGTCCGGAGCAGCGGCCAGAACATTCCCTTCGAGGAGGTCAAGCCGTTTATCATCGGGACGATGGTGGTCTTTGGCCTCATCGGCGCCGGGCTCTATGCCCTGGTGGCATTCAACATCCGCAAGGGCAAGAACTGGGCCCGCATCCTGGGCACGGTCTTTGCAGCCCTCTCCGTCTTCGGCATCCTGCCGCTGAGCCTGAACACCCTGGTGACCGTCCTTGGAATCGCGGCGATCGTGATGCTCTACCTGCCCACAACGTCACCTTATTTCAAGAAGCAGCAGCCCTTCGCCAACCCGTACGCGGGCGGCCCGTACGGCCGCTAGCCACGAGCCGATAGTCAAGGGCCGCTAGGCACGACCCAGTCGGCACCCAGCATCAGCGGGCGCGGATCCCAACAGCGCCGGACTCTAGTTCGGCTGCCCCGGGGTCTGCGCCCGTTGCGCGTGGTAGGCAAGAATCTGCAGCTCGGTGGCCATGTCCACTTTGCGCAGGTTCACGCCGTCGGGCACCTGGAGCATCACCGGCGCGAAGCTGAGGATGCTGTGCACGCCGGCCGCCACCACCCGGTCGCAGACGCTCTGAGCCACGGCCGCGGGTAAGGCCAGGACCACCATGTTGGCCCCCGTCCGCTCCAGCACGGCTTCAAGGTCCGCGGCGTCGCTCACGCGCAGCCACCCAACCTCGTTGCCCACCACCATTTGGTCGGCGTCGAAAATGGCAACAACGTCGAATCCCCGGGACTCAAAGCCGCCGTACCTGGCCAGCGCCTTGCCGAGGTTACCGGCGCCGACGATCGCGACCTTCCAGTCGTGGGTCAATCCGAGCGCGGCGGCTATGTGACGGCTCAGGTACTGCACCTCGTAGCCCACTCCGCGCGTGCCGTATGACCCTACGTGGGACAGATCCTTGCGGAGCGTGGACGAGCTGACTCCCGATGCCTCGGCCAGAGACTCAGACGAGACGCGTTCGGTGCCTTCGGCCAGCAGGGAGTTCAGGGCGCGCAGGTAGATAGTCAGCCGGGCCACGGCCGCTGGCGGAATCTGCTTTCCGGCAGCTCCGGTATCCCCCGGCACAGCCTGGGGTGGTGAATCGAGCGAAGTCACTATCTGCTCCATTGCGTCGCGTTGTGAGTCCACTCTAGATCCCCATCACTTATGTCAACAAAGCCGGTGCCATTGCGCGGAATTCGCTGCTACGTCGCCATCGCCTGGCGCAGGACGCGCTCCAGCCTGGCCTCGTCAATCTTCCAGAAGTCGCGTTGGATCCCGTCCACCAGCACCACCGGAATCTCTTCGGCATAGCGGTCCCGCAGGGCGTCATCGCCGTCCACCGACTTATCCGTCCACTCCAGTCCGAGCCCGGCAGTAACCCGCCCGACGGCGTCGCGCGCCGCAGCGCACAGGTGGCAGTCAGCTTTGGTGAGGAGAACGACGTCGGGATTTGCCATGCTTCAACCGTATCGCCGTTCCCGGCGCGGAGCGATGCCGACGCCGCAGTGACGCCGAGTGCGTTGCCGCGCCGTCCGCTGGCCGCGCCCTCCCCTGCATTGACTAGACTCAATGGCATGCCCGAGGAGAAGTACGTCGCTGTGGCCCAACAGCCGGTTGCACCGCAGCAACGCCGCGAGGCCGCGTTCTTCGACGTCGACAACACCCTCATGAAGGGCGCCAGCCTTTTCCACGTCGCCCGGAAAATGCATCAGCGCGGCGCCTTCACCCTGCCGCAGGCCGCAGGGATGGCCTGGAAGCAGTTCAAGTTCGTGCTCCGCGGCGAAAACATGGACGATGTTCACGCCGTGCGGGACTCCGCGCTGACCCTCGCCTCTGGTATTACGGTGGAGGACATCAAGGTCCTGGGCGAGGAAGTCTACGACGAGATGATCGCATCCCGGATCTGGCCCGGCACCAAGGCGCTGGCCCAGCAGCACCTGCGTGTCGGACGAAAGGTCTGGCTCGTCACGGCGACGCCGATCGAAGTGGCCACAGTGATCTCCAGCCGACTCGGCCTCACCGGTGCCCTCGGCACGGTGGGCGAGATTAAGGACGGCCTCTACACAGGACGGCTGGTCGGGGACATCCTGCACGGGCCGGCCAAGGCGGTGGCGGTCCAGGGCATCGCCGACGCCGAGGGCCTGGACCTCAAGCGCTGCTGGGCCTACAGCGACTCCTACAACGACATCCCGCTCCTGACCCTCGTGGGACACCCCGTCGCCATCAACCCGGACGCCAGGCTGCGCAAGCACGCCCGCGAGCACAACTGGCCGGTCTACGACTTCCGCTCCGGCCGCCGCGCCGCCACGCTGGGACTCAAGGCCGCCACCGCCGGCGGCGCCGTCTACGGCCTCTGGCGAGGCTACTCCCGCTTCCGCGGCCCCCGGGTCTGACGCGGAAACGTCGCTGCGACGCCCAAAATCCCCCTCGACACCCGAATTCCAGTGTCACCAGGCCATTTGCGCGTCCCTAGATCATTCGCGCGTCACCACCGCGGCCGCGATGGTGCCGACGGGAAGGCGACATCACGACGCACGCGATGCTTCGAGCAGGAGCGCAACGCCGCCGAACGCGCGACTGAGGTCGCCCAGCGACCGTAGGAGCGCCTTTCGGGCGAAATCACGCCAGAACGCAAAAATGCCCGCACCCTCGAAAGGGAGCGGGCATTGACGCTGTAGAAGTATCTCTACTTCTTATTGCGGCGCTGGTGGCGCGTTTTGCGAAGCAGCTTGCGGTGCTTCTTCTTGGCCATACGCTTGCGACGCTTCTTAATAACTGAACCCACGAAAGTTCCTCACAAACTAGATGCAGTACCTGTCTGATGAAAAAGGTCCGTGGACTAAGCAACAGACTGAACAACTGACAGATTCTTACAATGACGTAAAACGTTCCTTAACAGGGTACCGCTTATCCGGACCCCCTACTGACCGCCACTGTTCCCATGACCTGCAGCCGCCCCCAAGGCGGTTGCCTCGGTCACTAAGATCCCGGGGAAAGCGAGGCACCAAGAGTCAGGCGGTATCCGACTGGCCGTCAACAACAGCGCCCTTGAGGTACTGCTCGACGGCGTTCTCCGGAACCCGGTAGGAGCGGCCGAACCGAACGGCGGGCATCTCTCCGGAATGGACCAGCCGGTACACGGTCATTTTGGAAACGCGCATGACCTCAGCCACCTCGGCCACGGTCAAGAACTTGGCGTTCGAGAAGTTCGACTCGGACATTTCCCATATTCCTTTGCTCTCAGCATCATTGCGGCATCCCATGTTGTGTGCGGTGCGCCGATGCTGAGCCATCGAACAACCGTGTGCTAGTTACTCTAGAGGCTCACGTGGCCATTGTGAAAGCCCCGGCGTTTCCGCGACGATGCTGCCAACTGGTCGAGCACGGACGTCGTCACATCCCACTCCATGCAGGCGTCGGTCACGCTCTGGCCGTACACCAGTTCAGACCGCCCGGCGGCGTGTTCTGCCACGTCCAGGTTCTGCGCGCCGCCCACCAGGAAGCTCTCCAGCATGACCCCGGCAATGGCACCCGCGGCCGTACCCGCATCCTCCAACTGCGCACCGATTTCGAGCGCAACCTCGGCCTGGCGGTGATGGCTCTTGCCGCTGTTGGCGTGGCTGGCGTCCACGATGAGGCGCGGGTTGAGGTTCTTGGCGGCGAGCCTCGCTGACGCCGCTTCGACGTCGGCGGCGGAGTAGTTGGGGCCCTTGCGGCCGCCGCGCAGGATCACGTGGGTGTCCGGGTTTCCCGCGGTGGCCACGAGCGCGGCTCGACCCTCGCCGTCGATCCCCAGGAAAGCCTGGGCCGCCGCCGCGGCGCTGCAGGCGTCGACGGCAACCTGGAGGTCGCCGTCGGTCCCGTTCTTGAAGCCGATGGGCATGGAGAGCCCGGACGCCAGCTGGCGGTGGATCTGGCTTTCGGTGGTGCGGGCGCCGATTGCCCCCCACGAAACGAGGTCGGCCATGTACTGCGGGCTGATCGGCTCCAGGAACTCGGTGGCGGCGGGAAGCCCCAACGCTGTGACCTGCTGCAGGAAGCGGCGCGCCTCGCGCAGGCCGGCGGCGATGTCGTGCGTGCCGTCAAGCCGCGGATCGTTGATCAGGCCCTTCCAGCCCACCGTGGTGCGCGGCTTTTCGAAGTACGCGCGCATGACGATCAGCAGGTCTTCCTTGTGCTTCTCGGCCTGGCTGACGAGGCGGCGGGCGTACTCGAGGCCGGCCTTGGGATCGTGGATGGAGCAGGGCCCTACGATCACGAGCAATCGGTCGTCCACGCCGTCCATGATGGCCCTGACTTCGTCCCTGCCGCGTTCGACGACGTCCACCACCCGCGCGTCCAGCGGCAGTTCCGCGATCATCTCCTGAGGAGTGGGGAGCGCGGTGATCCCGCTGACCCTTAAGTTCGAGGTGGACTGCTTCGGCGTGGACGGTTTCGAAACGCTCTGCGGGATTTCGGTGGCTGCTTCGGTGCTCATGTGCGGGGTCCTGTTCCGGGGTACGGAGCGGGCCCAGATCAGAACCCGCCGGAGAAATGGCGAAGGGCAGAGAATGATCTCTGCCCTGTTGGCTCTGAAGGAAGTTGGATGCGTGTCAGTTAGACGCGGGCCCCTCCAGAGCCAACGAAAAATACGCATACCAACGGTTAGTCATAGCCACACCATAACCTCGCATTTGTTTGATCCGCAAATTCCGTCCGTCACGCAAACGGCGGGGCGGATCATCCCACCAGCTTGCGCAAAAACTGCAGCTGCCGGATCCAGTGGTGCTCCTGGCCACCTTCATGATTGTTGAAACGGTAGACCTCGATGTTCTTGGCAGTTCCGCCACCGCCATTTGTGCCGTAGGCGTTGTAGCTCGCGAAAACGGTGGAAGGCGGGCAGACATCGTCCATCTGCGCCACCGAGTAAAGCGCGGGGACCGTCGCGCCACGGCCGAGGTTTACGCCGTCGAAGTAGTTCAGCACGGCCAGCATCGGCTCGTACCGTTCGCGGTGCCTGCCCAGAAACGCAGCAATCTCGGGATACGGGCCGCGCGGCGTGATGTCGATGGCACGGGGAAAGTCCTGAAGGAACGGGACGTCGGGCAGGGCGGCGACGACGCCGTCGAGCCTGCCGGCCGCAAGCCCTGCGACGGCGACCGTGATGCCTCCGCCCTGGCTGACGCCGGCAACCACAATCCGGGAAGCGTCGACGTCCGGATGCGCCTGCGCCGCTTCGACGGCGCGGAACGCGTCCACATAGACACGCCGGTAGTAGTAGTCCTCCCGGCTGCCTGCACCTCGGGTCATCAGCCCTGCGTGGGCCACCTCGCCCGCAGACGGATGAGGATCAGGGGTCTCACCCACGGCGCCGCCGTAGCCTTGTCCGCGGGTGTCCATAATGAAGTGCGCGTAGCCTGCCTGGGCCCACTTGGTGTCCTGGTTGGCCAGGCCGCGGCCGCCTGAATAGCCGGCATACTGCACGACGGCGGGCAGCCGGGTTCCAGCCTCCCTGTTCGCCGGGAGGTGCAGCCAGCCCTTGACCGGAGAACCGCCATAGCCGGCGAACGTCACGTCGAAGGTGTCGATCACCGTCAGGTAGTTCTCCACAGGCTCGAAAACCGCTGCCAGCGGAAACTCGCGCGCCTCCCTGATGGTGTGGTCCCAGAAAGAGTCAAAATCGGCTGGAGCGGTCACGTCGGAGGTGTAACCGCGCAGCTGCTCAAGCGGAAGATCGAAGAGAGGCATGGGCTTTCCGTTCTCTTGAAGCGTGTAGAACCAGGCTGTGTGCTGTTGTGGATCCTATGTCAGGCATCGGCATAGGATCCTTCCCTCCGAGACGCCACATTGCGGGCCGTTTCGGAGTGCGGCGCCGGATGAAGCCTCATCTCCGGCCACTTCCGCTAGACCAGTGCCGCCTGGTAGCTTTCCAGCGGTTGACAGCTGTAGACGGCTGCACGGAGTTCCCGCAGGCCGCCACTAATTGCCCCCGCGGCGCGCCCCTGGACAAGTACGTTGCCCATGGCCGTGGCCTCGACCGGGCCGGCAACCACACGCTTTCCGGTGGCTTCAGCGGTGAGCTGGCACAGGAGCCGGTTCTGCGAACCGCCGCCCACGATGTGCACGACGTCCACCTTGGTGTCCGCCAGCCGTTCAGCGTCGGCGATGGTCCGCGCGTAGCCGGCGGCCAGACTGTCCAGGATGCAGCGGACGATGGCCGCCGGTTGGTCCGGAAGCACAGCGCCGGTATTCCTGACGGCGGCGCGGATCCGTTGTGGCATGTTGTCCGGGGCGATGAAGTAGGAGTCGTCGGCGTTGATCTGCGGGCCGCCGGGCGGGAGTGCCGCTGCGGCGTCGAGCAGTTCGCCGAGCTCCGTTTTGTACCCTTCTGCTGCCCAGGTGCGCTGGCATTCGCTGAGCAGCCAGAGACCCCCGACGTTGCGCAAATACCTGATGGTGCCGTCCACGCCGCGCTCGTTGGTGAAGTTCGCGGCCCGGCTGGCCTCGGTCAGGACGGGGTGCTTCAGTTCCACTCCCACCAATGACCAGGTACCGGAGGAGATATAGGCGAAGTTGTCCTGTTCTGCCGGGACGGCGGCGACGGCGGAGGCGGTGTCGTGCGAGCCGACAGCCACTACCTTGGTTGCCGCTGACAGCCCGGTGCGTTCCGCGATTGCGGGCAGCACGGTGCCGACAGTTTCACCGGGCTGGACCAGCGGCGGGAACAGGTTCTTCGGCAGCCCCAGCGCAGTGAGTAGGTCCGTGGCCCACTCCCCTGTAACGGCGTCGAACAGGCCGGTGGTGGAGGCATTGGTGGCTTCGGTCCGGCGCTGGCCTGTCAGCAGGAACGCGATCAGGTCCGGGATGAGCAGGGCCTGCAACCCGTCCAGGCGCGGCTCGGTGGCGAGCTGGTAAAGGGTGTTGAACTGCAGGAACTGCAGCCCGGTGGTGGCGTAAAGCCGTGCCGGGTCCAGTTTTTTGTGGACCGGTGCCACTGCCGACCTGCTGCGTTCGTCCCGGTAGCTGTAGGGCTGGGCGGTGAGTTCACCAGCGGCATTGACCAGGCCGTAGTCCACGGCCCAGGTGTCGATGCCGATGCTGGTGATCGTCTGGCCGTCCGCGGCTGCGGTCGCCGCGGCGGCGGCCAGGCCGGTGAGCACCGCGGCAAAGAGCGCGTCGAAGTCCCAGCGGAGGCCGCCGTCGGACTCCACTATCCCGTTCGGAAACCTGTGGACTGTCTCGAGGGTGACTGCGGCTTTGCCCGCGGGTGCGCCGGCGATGCGTCCGAGCATGACGCGACCGGAGGAGGCGCCAATATCGACCGCGGCGAACAAACTGCCGGCGAACAGGCCGCCGTCGGCATCGCCCTGCGAACGGGGCAGGGTTGCTGGTGAACTCATCGGAGGAATGCTGCGGCCACGCCGGCGTCCACGGGGATGTGGAGGCCGGTGGTGTGGGAGAGTTCGGCGCTGGTGAGCACAGCGGCGGCATTGGCCACGTTTTCCGGCAGAACCTCGCGCTTGAGCAGCGTGCGCTGGGCGTAGTACTTGCCCAGTTCCTGCTCGTCCACACCGTAGACGGCGGCGCGTTTGGCGCCCCACCCGCCGGCGAAGATCCCGGAACCGCGGACCACGCCGTCGGGGTTGATGCCATTGACGCGGATGCCGTATTCGCCCAATTCCGCCGCGAGAAGGCGGACCTGATGTGCCTGGTCGGCCTTAGTGGCGGAGTAGGCGATGTTGTTCGGGCCGGCGAAGACCGAGTTCTTGGAGGAGATGTAGATGATGTCCCCGCCCATGTCCTGGTCGATCATGACCCTCGCTGCGGCCTTGGCCACCAGGAAGGAGCCTTTGGCCATCACGTTGTGTTGCAGGTCCCAGTCCTTCTCGGTGGTTTCGAGCAGTGGCTTGGAGATGGAGAGCCCGGCGTTGTTGACCACAAGGTCCACGCCGCCGAAGGCCAGCACCGCGGCGTCAATTGCTGCCGCGACCTGGGCTTCGTCCGTGACGTCGGCCTGCACGCCGATGGCGACGTCCGGGCCGCCTAGTTCGGCGGCGACCTTTTGGGCGTTTTCGAGGTTCAGGTCGGCGATGACCACGCAGGCGCCTTCGGCGGCGAGGCGGGTGGCGATGGCCTTGCCGATGCCGGAAGCGGCCCCGGTCACCAGTGCGATGCGGGTGGCGTGTGACTTGGGCTTGGGCATCCGCGCCAGCTTGGCTTCCTCCAGGGCCCAGTACTCGATGCGGAACTTCTCGGATTCCTCGATCGGGGCGTAGGTGGAGATCGCCTCGGCGCCGCGCATGACGTTGATGGCGTTGAGGTAGAACTCCCCGGCCACCCGGGCGGTCTGCTTGTTCGCGCCGTAGGAGAACATGCCCACGCCGGGGACCAGAACGATGGCCGGGTCCGCGCCGCGGAGGGCAGGTGAAGCCTCGGTGGTGGAGCTTGCCGAAACCGCGTGCCGGTGGTAGTAGGCCTGGTAGTCCTCGCGGTATTCGGTGTGGAGTTCCTTCAGCCGGGCGACCGAGTCCTCGATCGAGGCGTCGGCGGGCAGGTCCAGGATCAGCGGCTTGACCTTGGTGCGCAGGAAGTGGTCCGGGCAGGACGTGCCCAGCGCACCGAGGCGCGGGTGCTCGGCGGATTCGAGGAATTCGAGCACGGCCGGGTCGTCGCTGAAGTGCCCCAGCTGCGGTTTGTCCGTGGACGCCAGCCCGCGGAGCACAGGGGCCAGGGAGGCGGCCTTGGCTCGGCGCTCGGCTTCCGGCAGGGCGCCGTAGCCGGGCAGCTTCGGCCCGAAGGGCTCGGTGCGGCCGTTCTCTTTGATGAACTGTTCGGCCTGGTCGATGATCCACAGCGAGTTGGCCTCGGCTTCCTCGCTGGTGGCGCCCCAGGCGGTGATGCCGTGCCCGCCCAGGATGGTGCCGACGGCCTGCGGGTTGGCGTCCTTGATCGCGGCGATGTCCAGGCCCAGCTGGAACCCGGGCCGGCGCCACGGCACCCACACCACCTTGTCGCCGAAGATCTTGGTGGTCAGGGCCTCCCCGTCCGCGGCCGTGGCGATCGCGATGCCGGAGTCCGGGTGCAGGTGGTCCACATGCGCGGCATCCACGAGCCCGTGCATGGCCGTGTCGATCGACGGTGCGGCGCCGCCCTTGCCGTGCAGGCAGTAATCGAAGGCGGCCACCATTTCGTCTTCGCGCTCCACGCCCGGGTAGACGCTCTTCAGCGCCTGAAGCCGGTCCAGGCGGAGCACGGCCAGGTTTTCCGCGCGCAAAGTACCCAGATCGCCGCCGGAACCCTTGACCCAAAGGAGCTGGACGTCGTCGCCCGTTACCGGGTCCTTCTCAATGCCCTTCGAGGAGGTGTTGCCCCCGGCGAAGTTGGTGTTCCGCTTGTCCTCGCCGAGGCGGTTGGAGCGGGAGATCAGTTCTTCAACAGTCTTGTTGGTGTTGCTGGCAATGTTGGTCATCGGTGTTACGCGCCCCATCCGGCCTGGTGACCGCCTACGCGGTCCTCGTTGATTTGTTTCTGGTAGCCGCTGGCCTTGAAGGCGGCCATCGGGTCCGCGGGCAGGCCGCGGGATTCACGCCACTCGGCCAGGACCGGGCGGACGTCGGTGTAGAACGCGTCGTTGAAGATGCCGTTGGCGGCCAGGACATCGCCGGCGCGCTGGGCCTCGGACAGTGCCGCGGTGTCGATCAGCAGGGCGCGGGCCGTCATTTCCTGGACATTCAGGACCGAGCGGATCTGGCCCGGGATCTTCTCCTCCAGGTTGTGGCACTGGTCCAGCATGAGCGCCACTCCTGCGGACTGGCCGAAGCCGCCGCCGCGGATCACCTCGTGCATGATGCGGAACAGCTGGAACGGGTCCGCGGCGCCGACGATCAGGTCATCGTCGGCGTAGAAGCGTGAGTTGAAGTCGAAGGACCCCAGTTTGCCCAGGCGCAGCAGCTGCATGACGATGAACTCGATGTTGGTGCCCGGGGCGTGGTGACCGGTGTCCAGGCAGACGAAAGCCTTCTCGCCGAGCGCGAGGGTCTGGGCGTAGGAGGTGCCCCAGTCCGGAACGTCGGTGTGGTAGAAAGCCGGCTCGAAGAACTTGTACTCCAGCACCAGGCGCTGGTCCTCGCCCAGCCGGGCGTAGATCTCCTGCAGCGACTCCGCCAGGCGGTCCTGCCGGCCGCGAATGTCGTCCTGGCCCGGGTAGTTGGTGCCGTCAGCGAGCCAGATCTTCAGATCCCTGGACCCCGTGGCGTGCATGATGTCGATGCACTCGAAGTGATGGTCGATCGCGCGGCGGCGAACGGATTCGTTGGAGGACGTCAGGGATCCGAACTTGTACTCATCGTCCTGGAACGTGTTGGAGTTGATCGTGCCCAGGCCCACGCCCAGGCCCGCCGCGTACTCCTTCAGGGCGGCGTAGTCATCCACCTTGTCCCACGGGATGTGCAGCGCCACCGTCGGGGCCAGGCCCGTCAACTCGTGGACCTTGGCCGCGTCTGCCAGCTTCTCCTGCACCGTCCGCGGCGTGCCCGGCGTGCCGAACACCTTGAACCTGGTGCCTGAATTCCCATAAGCCCACGAAGGGACCTCGATGGCAAGCTCCCCGAGCCTGCCCAGCGCCGTTGCTACGTCATTCATGATCATGTTCCGGTTTCTCTTACTGGGTTTTGGAAATTGGGTGTCCGGCGGCTGGAGACCGCCGGATGGCTATCTTGTGGCTTTGGCTACCGGGTTCGCTGCCCGGAGCGACCCCCCGGTTGAGGCGGCCGCGACGAGCTGGTCCTCAAGGTTGAACACCTCCGGGAGCACCGTGAACCCTTCGTCCGGAGGCTGATCCGCGGCGGCAAACAGGCTGCCCATCTCTGCCTGCCAGCGCGCGTTGACATCGGTCAGCGCCATCCGTGCCCTGACGTCGTCGAATCCTCACATTCCAGGCATCCGATGAGCACTCCGTCGTGGGACAGGAAGAGAGAGTGGTCGTGCCAGCCAACATCCTGAGCGCCCGCAGCATGTCCGGCCAGACTTCGGCGTGCCGGCGGCGGTATTCGACAGCGACCCCGGGTTGCACTTGGCAGCGGAAACACATCCTCATCTGGATTCTCCTGACTTTTCACTGCCTTGAAACGTTTCATTATTACGATTCAAAGTATCCTTGGAAGACGGCAGGTGTCAAGCATTCCCTGCCTCTGAGAGCTTGGAGAAGGATGTCACGGTCAGCCAGCATCAAGGATGTCGCCAACCACGCCCGGGTGGCGGTGGGCACTGTCTCGAACGTCTTGAACTACCCTGACCGGGTTTCACAGCGCACGAAGGAGCGCGTCCTTCACGCCATCGAGGAGCTGGGTTTTGTCCGCAATGACGCCGCCCGCCAACTGCGGGCCGGCCACAGCCGGACCATCGGCCTCATCGTCCTGGATGTAGGCAACCCCTTCTTTACGTCCGTGGCCCGGGCTGCCGAGGATGCCGCGGCACTCCACGGCAGCGCCGTGCTGCTGGGCGACAGCGGCCACGACGCCGGCAGGGAATCCGGCTATATCGATCTGTTCCAGGAACAGCGCGTCCAAGGCCTGCTGATCTCGCCCGTCGGTGATGTCACTGAGCGTCTGGACCAGCTCCGGGAACGCGGCGTGCCAACCGTCCTGGTGGACCGCCTCGCCGACGACGCCGAGTACAGTTCCGTGTCGGTCAACGACGTCGAAGGCGGTCACCTCGCCGCCCGGCACCTGCTGGACATCGGCCGCCGTCGGCTCGCCTTCGTGACAGGGCCGACGGCGGTCCGCCAGTTCGCCGACCGCCTCGAGGGGGCGCGGCGCGCCGTCGCCGAAGTTCCCGGCGCGTCGCTGGAAATCGTTGAATCCGAGGGGCAGACCGTCCTGGCCGGCCGCGGGATGGGCGACCAGCTGGTGACGCGCAACTCGAACCAGCTTCCGGACGGCATCTTTTGCGCCAACGACCTCCTTGCGCTGGGCGTCATGCAGTCGCTGGCCATGACACACACACTGCGCATCCCGGAGGACGTGGCGCTGATCGGCTACGACGACATCGATTTTGCCGTTTCAGCCGTCGTGCCGCTCTCCTCCATCCGGCAGCCGACCGAGGCCATTGGCCGGACGGCAATCGAACTGCTCACAGAAGAGCTCGACGCCGCGCATCCCCGCCACCGCGCCGTAGTCTTCACCCCCGAACTGGTGGTGCGGCAAAGCACCGCCGGAGCTGTCGCCGTCGACGGCGAAGAGCCAGGCGCAGCGGGTCGATCCGCCGCACGGAAGGAAGCAGGACGGCGTACGGCCGCACCGCGCGAGGCTGCTCAGCGCGTAGCCGCACCGGAAGCTCTTCCGGCAGGGCAATAAGCAACGTGTGACGAGCTAAGCCAAGCGCTGAGGGGCCAGGGACCAACCTTGATCCGGAAATCGTGACGCATCACCCACACTAGGCGTGAGGAGACCAAGAGGCGGCTACCTCAGACGGTCGCATTGGCCACCGCTAAAATGTCGGACCCCTCTGACAGAGTTTTCCTATGGAAGCCATGGGGGAACACGCAGCGGATCACACCGCGGGCCAGTCGGTAACGCCGGGCCTTAGCGCGGCTGCCCTGCTGCGGGTCCGCGCGCTTCGCAGCGTTCCCGCTTCCGCTTTGCTCACGCATCCCGCGGCGTCCGACGGCGGTGCTGTCACCAGTGGGTCTGTCACCGGCGGGCTAAGTTCCGGCTTGCGCGGCGCCGACGCCATCTGCGGGAACGCGGCGTCCGACGGCGGTGCTGCCGCCGGTGGGTCTGTCACCGGCGGGTCTGTCACCGGCGGGTCTGTCACCGGCGGGTCTGTCACCGGCGTGACGTTTGCTGGCACCGCCTTCGGTGGCGGGGCGGCTGAGGCCCTGGAGCAGTGTCTGGAGGCGCTGGCTTCGGCGGTCGACGCCGCGGACAATGAGCTCGGGCTGGCTTCCTTCCGGGAGGCGGCGGATTTCGCGGACGTGACCGAGGAGCTCTCCCGCCGGGCCGAGCACCTTCAGCTGCTCGCCGCGGCCGCGGTGGAGCGGACCCGCACCGAGGCGGTCAACGCCGCCGGACCCGCGGCCAAGGCCGCCGGCTGGACCACCGGCTGGGGCACCGACACCGACACCGCAGGGGACGTCACCGCGGGGAACGTCACCGGATCCGGAGCGATGCCCGCAGCGGCGTCGTCCGTGCCGGGAACAGCGCCGGGGCCGGCGCGGTCTGTGCCTGCCGATGACGGGTGCCGGAACACCGCCGAATACCTCCGGGTCCGGCTGCGGATCAGCATCGGCGAAGCCCGCCGCCGGCTCGCCCTCGCCGCGGCCGTGCTGCCCCGCGCCGGCCTCAACGCCCACCCCATGCCCCCGGCCTGCGAACAGACCGCCGCGAACCTGGCCGCCGGGACCATCGCCTCCCGCGCCGGAACCATCATCACCACCGCCCTGGACAAGGCCCGCCCCATCACCGACCCCGCSACCCTCCAGAGCATGGAGGCCGCCCTGAACCGCACMGCCCTGGAGAACGACCACGACTTCCTGCTCCGCATCGCCCACCGCTGGACCGACGCCATCGACCAGGACGGCACTGAACCCAGCGAAGAAGAACTCCGCCACCGCCAAGGCGCCTTCACCCGCCGCCCCCGCCGCGGCCTCCACCACCTGGAAATCTTCGCCACCACCGACCAATACGAACACCTCCTCACCGCCATGAACACCGCCACCAACCCCCGCACCCAACCCACCACCACCGCGGACGGAACAGGCACCGGCGAAACAGGCACCGGCGCCGGCGCGGGCACCGGGGAGAACGGTGACGGCCCTGCCGTCGGGGACGGAGCGGGCGCGCATGCCGGGCCGGGATTCGGCGCCGCGGCCGAAGCCGCGGCCGCGGACGCCCACCTCGAACGCCGCACCCGCCCCCAACAACTCCTCGACGGACTCGTCGGCGCCTGCAAAACAGCCCTCGCCACCAACACCCTGCCAGC